>SFBL01000036.1 GCA_007095785.1 Microcystis aeruginosa Ma_SC_T_19800800_S464 | reverse complement strand
GTAAAAATCTTTCCTTTTGTTGTGGGGTTAAAGCTTGCCATTTTTCTAAAGGTATCCAAGCAGCATCGGGAGAGCGATCGGCCCCATTCGGTAGTTTAAACCCCGTGGAGGAATCAAAAACTACACCTAATTTATGTAGGTTATTCCATAACCATAATTGGGCAGTGATTCCAGCGTTAGAATTACCAGTTTCTCCTCCAGTCGGTGGCATAATGATTAAATCTCCTTTTGCGCTGCGTTCCAAACGTAAATCTCGGTTATCCTGACAAAGTTGAAAAAACTGTTCATCGCTCAGTTGCCAAGATTCAAATTTAATTTCTACTACTGTCATCATAGATTCTCTTTTATAGGATTATATAATTACCAAATATTATCAAGTTCTAAGACAAATTGAGATAAAATATTTTCCCCCGATAAACTCTCTGGATTGGTTAAAATTTCTACTGCCTGTCCTTGACGATAAATTTCTACTTCTCTAGTTTTTCTATTGATTAACCAACCTAAACGAGTCCCATTATCTAAATATTCCTGCATTTTTCTCCTAGCAGTTTCTATATTGTCACTAGGAGACATTAATTCAATGACAAAATCGGGAGATAGAGGTAAAAATCTTTCCTTTTGTTGCGGGGTTAAAGCTTGCCATTTTTCTAAAGGTATCCAAGCAGCATCGGGAGAGCGATCGGCCCCATTGGGTAGTTTAAATCCTCCAGAAGAATCAAAAACTACACCTAATTTATTTAGGTTATTCCATAACCATAATTGGGCAGTGATTCCAGCGTTACTATTGCTGGTTTCTCCTCCAGTCGGTGGCATAATAATTAAATCTCCTTTTGCGTTGCGTTCCAAACGTAAATCTCGGTTATCCTGACAAAGTTGAAAGAACTGTTCATCGCTGAGTTGCCAAGATTCAAATTTAACTTCTACTGTCATTATTATCCCCAACCTACTCTCGTCTAAAATTCATGGTAACGCCCTAGGGCAAGAGATGTTCCTGGATGAAATTAGTGTAAACATCTCCGGCTAAAAAGGCGGGAGTTTCCAGTATTTTACGATGGAAATCAATAGTCGTCGGTACTCCCGTGATCGCACATTCCCGCAGGGCCCGTTTCATGCGTTTAATCGCAGTTTCGCGATTTTCTGCCCAGACAATTAACTTACCGATTAGGGAATCGTAATAGGGGGGGATTTCGTAATCGGTGTAAACGTGGGAATCCATGCGAACCCCAGGACCACCGGGGGGCAGATAACCGCTAATTTTGCCGGGGTGGGGGCGAAAATTGTGATCGGGATCCTCGGCATTAATGCGACACTCGATCGAATGCCCTCTAAATATCACCTGATCTTGCTTAATTTGCAGTTTTTCGCCCTGTGCCACCCGAATTTGTTCTCGGATCAGGTCTATCCCCGTGATCATCTCCGTGACGGGGTGTTCCACCTGAATACGGGTGTTCATTTCCATGAAGTAAAAATTGCCGTGTTTATCGACTAAAAATTCCACGGTTCCCACCCCGACGTAATTAATCGATTTAGCGGCTTTAACGGCGGCATTACCCATTTTTGAGCGTAAATGGGGCGTTAAGAAAGGGCTGGGTGCTTCTTCTAGCAGTTTTTGGTGTCGTCGCTGAATCGAACAGTCTCTTTCTCCTAAATGGATCACGTTACCGTGACTATCGGCCAAAATCTGAAACTCGATATGTCGGGGACATTCGATAAATTTTTCTAGATATACTCCCGAATTGCCAAAAGCCGCTTCTGCTTCCCCTTGGGCGGCTTTTAACATATCACCTAGTTCATCTGCACTCTTGACAAGACGCATCCCACGCCCTCCACCCCCAGCAGTGGCCTTAATCAGGACAGGATAACCGATGTCATCAGCGATACGTTTTGCTTCTGCTTCCGAGGTAATTAAACCACCACTGCCGGGGATAGTGGGAACTCCCGCTTTTTGCATGGTTTTTTTAGCGGTGGATTTATCACCCATAGCCAGGATAGCAGCAGGAGACGGACCGATAAAAGTTAACTGATGATCGGCACAAATTTCGGCAAAGCGGGCGTTTTCTGCCAAAAAACCGTAACCGGGATGGATGGCCGTGGCGTTGCGGGTTAGGGCAGCCGAGATGATATTAGGGATATTTAGGTAACTTTTGCTGCTCGGAGGCGGACCAATACAAACACTCTCATCGGCCAATTGAACGTGAAGGGCGTGGCGATCAATGGTAGAGTGGACGGCAACGGTTCTAATGCCCAATTCTTCGCAACTATGAAGGATTCTTAAGGCGATTTCCCCGCGATTGGCGATTAATATCTTGGCAAACTGCATTGGACGACCACGAGATCAGGCTGGTGTGATAGGCGACTATTTAGTAGAATATCTGGTTTTGTTACCTTGGGGAAATCGGGAAGTATTTTCAGTGAACAGTGAACAGTAAACAGTAATCAGTGAAAACTCACATCTGATCACTGATTACTGATTCAAGGCTGCCTACCGACGGCTAAAATAACTGACTTCGTCTCCCTCCCCGGTCAAGATTGAAAGCGATAAGCTAGAGTGTGAGAAGTGAAAACCTTTTAATCTCGTTTCGCCCCTAGAGGATAATAGCTCGATGTTGCGAATTATCACAGAGCCATGGTCAGCCAGAACGGAACTGAGACGAATTCGGGAACGGTTCGACGATCCGGAAATTCGGGAAAAAGAATCGCTTGTCCGAGAGATTGTCGATCAGGTGCGACTCGCTGGCGATCGCTCGTTGGTGGATTACACGGAAAAATTCTACCAACAGTCCCTTAATCTACAACAACTTAAGGTGAGTGGCTCGGAACTCGATGCTGCTTATCAACAGGTGTCGCAGGATTTATTAAATGCGATCGCTGTTGCCTGTGCAAAAATGGAGGCTTTTCATCGTCAGCGTCTTCCCAAAGCTTGGGTGCAGTTTCCTGAGGATGGTACGGTTCGGGGGAAACGTTATCAACCGATTAACAGTGTGGGAATTGTCGTTCCCGATGGTAAACGAGCCTATCTCAGTTTATTGCTCCAACAGGCGATTCCTGCCAAAATAGCGGGGGTCAAACGGATTGTCATGGTATCTCCTGCTGATGAGGATTTACGCATCCATCCGGCGATTTTAGTGGCAGCCCAATCGGTGGGTATTAGTGAAATTTATCGGGTAGCTGGACCACAGGCGATCGCCGCTTTAGCCTACGGGACAAAAACGATCGCTCCTGTGGAGATGATTGCCGGAATAGGTGATTTTTATACTAATTTGGCTAAAAAACTGGTTTCTGACCATGTAAAAATCGATTATCTCTCTATTACTTCTGATTTAGTTATTATTGCCGATAATCAAGCTAATCCTAGACAGTTGGCCCTAGATCTATTAGCGCAAGCGGAACAGTATTCCCTAGCGGCAGCGATTTTATTGACTACGGATAAGGCTTTGGCTTTAATAGTACAAGAAGAAGTGCAAAAACAGTTACAGATACATCCCCAGAGATTGTTGACGGAAAAAGCGATCGCTCATTATGGTTTAATCGTGGTGGTGGAATCATTGGAAAAAGCGATCGAATTATCGAATCTTTTTGCTCCTACCCATTTATCCTTAATGATCGATGAGCCTTGGGAAAAGCTATCTTCTGTGAGACAATCGGGAACTATTCTCCTCGGTTCTACTACTCCAAAAGCGGTGGCTGATTATTTGGGTTGTCCCGTGGGAGTGGAAACTTTTCTCGATTCCGCCACTTTGATCGAATATCCTGCCGATTCTTTCGCCTCCATAGCCCACAATCTACAAATATTAGCGCAAGCGGAGGGCTTTACGGCAACGGACGCGGGTATAGAATCCCGAGGTCAGGACAAGAACTAGAAAAACTATAATCTTCTCAAAGCAACGATTGGATCTAATTTAGCGGCACGATGAGCGGGAACAACACCGAAAATCAGACCGATGGCACTGGAAACTCCTAAAGCGAGAATTATGGCGGGGATTGAGATACTGGTGGTTAAAGCGGCAAAAATTCCCGCTAGATACATTCCTTGAATGCCGACAAAAATCCCGATAATTCCGCCAGTGGTGGCTAAAATCACCGATTCAATGAGAAATTGACCTTTTATATCCCCTTCTTTCGCTCCTAAAGCCTTTCTTAACCCGATTTCTTGGGTTCTTTCCGTGACTGACACGAGCATAATATTCATGACACCGATTCCCCCAACAAAAAGGGAAATACTGGCGATCGAGGCTAACATTCTAGTTAAACTATCGTTAGTCTCTTTGGCCATTTCTAAGACTGCGGTTTGGGGGAAAACCTGCACATAATTCTCGTCGCTGACCTGATGACGCATTTGCAGCAGGTTGCTAATCTGAAACTGGGCGGCTTTAATTTGGCTGGAGTTTTTGGCCAAGACAGAAATATGAGTCAGGGGAATGCCAAAGATAGCTCTGCGGCCTTGAACCTGATTAGACATGGTAGTTAGGGGAATTAAGGCTCGATCGTCCTGATTAGCCTCAAATAAGGAGCCTTTCGCCTGTAAAACTCCAATAACTTGAAAACTAAGATTGCCGATGCGAAGATTTTCGCCGATGGGATTGCGATTACCAAAGAGATTTTTGGCTAATTCCGATCCCAAGACAATCACCCGATTATCCCGTTTCAGGTCAGATTCCATAATAAATCTACCTTTAGATAGTTGACGGTTACGCACGTTTAGGTACTCGGCCCCCACCCCAATCAGGGGGCTATTACTGGTTCTATTACCGAAGGATAAGATTCTTGTACCGCTCAATTCGGGAGAAATGGCGGCGATGGCGGGAACTTGAGCAGCGATCGCCTGAGCATCTTCGTAGGTGAGCGGCCGGGGATTAGGAATTGTCCGTCGGACATTGCGCGAGGAGGTGGAAACAAATAAAACATTCGGACCGAGGGCTTCAAACTGCTCGAGGGCGACTTTTTGCGCTCCTTCACCCACTCCCACTAGGGCAATCACGGAGGCGTTACCGATAGCAATCCCCAGCATAGTCAGACCACTACGCAGTTTATTGGCCATCAAAGCGGAAAAAGCCATTTTCAGGTTTTCGAGCATTTCCATGGTTAGTTATATTCAGTGATCAGTAAACAGTGATCAGTAAACAGTGATCAGTAAACAGTAATCAGTAAACAGTAATCAGTAATCAGTAAACAGTAATCAGTAAACAGGGATAAAGATGAAGATATAGCGTTTCCTGTTGACAAGAGGTACATTCTCAATCCTGAAAAGCTTAATCAGCAAAGGTTAAAGTGTGCCACACAGATGTGAGAACCGCTATAAATAAATAACTAAATAGCTAATTAACTCACATCTGATAAATAAATAACTAATTAACTTAAAACTTACATCTGATAACTGATAACTGATAACTGATAACTGATAACTGATAACTGATTAGCGTGCAGAGATTTGGATCGTTTCTGGTTTGCTTAAATCGCCGGTAATAGTTAAACTGCGCTGATTAGCGTTGAGATGACGGACGATTTTATAGATAGCCTCAACTTGGTCACTAGAGCCGATTTTGGCCGCTAGAGTGGCTAAGTCGAGAGAAGTCCCCGTTTCCCGAACAACTTGCACGATTTTTCTTTGTAAATCCAGAATAGAAGCGGCGGCTTTTTTCCCTGCTTCTACCCCGGGTTGATGGTAGGCGTTAATATTAACTAAACTAGCATAGAAACTAACGGCCCGTTCGTAGAGGGCGATTAAGGCCCCCACCTGACGAGGAGTAACCTCTGGGATAGTGATAGTGATAGAGTGGCGACTGTTTTCGTATAAAGCTTGTCGAGTACCTTGCAGTAATCCTGAGAGGAAATCGCCAGCAGTGGAGCCGGTTTCCACTTCCATGGAATCTCCTTGTCGGTCTTTTAACACTTCGATAAAAGTGGCGAAGAAATTGGGAATCCCTTCGCGTAATTGTTGGACGTAGGCGTGTTGGTCCGTGGAACCTTTGTTACCATAGACGGCGATACCTTGGTACACCGTATTACCATCGAGGTCTTTTTCTTTACCGAGGGACTCCATGACCAATTGTTGCAGATAGCGGCTAAAGAGATAGAGACTGTCTTTGTAGGGCAGAATCACCATATCTTTCTCTCCCTTGCCCTTGCCCTCATGATACCAAGCTAGGGCCAGTAGGGCGCTAGGATTTTTTTTCAGGTTATGGACGCGGGTGGCGATGTCCATTTCTTTGGCCCCGGCTAACATTTCATCAATGTCGATACCCTGCAAAGCGGCCGGGAGAAGACCGACGGCGGATAGTTCTGATGTACGACCACCGACCCAATCCTGCATGGGGAAACGAGTTAGCCAATCTTGGGCGTATTTGTCCAGTTGGCTACCCGGCATGGTGACGGCGACCGCGTGTTGCGGAAAGTCTAAATCCTGTTTTTCGTAAGCGTTGCGGACTTCTAACATTCCGTTTCTCGCTTCGGGAGTGCCGCCGGATTTACTGGTGACGATAACCAGGGTGGTAGCTAAGGGTAAATGGGCTAAGGTGCGATCGATGCCTTTCGGGTCGGTATTATCAATAAAAGCAATCTCTAAGGGGGGAAAATCGGGTGCTAGAGCCGAACCGACGAATTGGGGACCCAAAGCAGACCCCCCGATGCCTACACAGAGAATATGGCTAAATTTTTCTTGATCGGGCGGTTTAATTGCTCCGGAGTGAATTTTCTTGACAAATTCTTTGATCTGTGCTAGGGGTTCGGTGATTTCGTCCCGCAATTCCTGGTTAGGAGCGAGTTCAGGAGCGCGCAGCCAGTAGTGGCCGACCATACGCTGTTCGTCGGGATTGGCGATCGCACCCTGTTCTAAAGCTGCCATATCTTGGAAAGCACGCTCAAATTTTGCTTCTAGACCTTTGAGAAAAGCCTCATCGAAGGGAATCCGACTGACATCGAGATAAAGTTCTAGGTTAGGGTGATAGTATAACCAATCTTGGTAACGTTGCCAGAGTTGCAGATTATCCATAAAAAAAAGCGAAATTTTTGTTTAATTACTCGTTTAGGAGAGATAGGATTCTATCCTCTCCAATCATCATACAGGTAGTTTTAGACTAGAAGATGACGGTTAACCATATATTATGGGGTTGGCAAAATGTTAACAGTGACGGAACTATCCCCTAATTGTTCGGTTTGCTGGTGTTGGCTGTTGATTTTTTAACCGGTCCTATGGATATCTACTCATCCCCTCTCAAAATCGGTAACTTAGAAGTGCATAGCCGCGTCTTGCAATCACCTTTATCCGGTGTCACCGATTTAGTTTTTCGGCGCTTGGTGAGACGCTTTGCTCCTGATTCGATGCTCTATACGGAGATGGTTAATGCGACAGAAATCTCCCAGCTGCAAGAGTTACCGCAATTAATGGTTATCGGGGACAAAGAACAACCAATTAGTATGCAATTATTTGATTGCCGTCCCGATTTTATGGCTGTGGCGGCGAAAAAAGCGGTTAAGGAAGGAGCGATGACCATTGATATTAATATGGGTTGTCCTGTTAATAAAATTACTAAAAAAGGCGGCGGTTCTTCTCTTTTACGACAGCCAGAAATTGCCGAGCAAATTGTTAGGGAAGTGGTGGGAGCGGTATCGGTGCCGGTAACGGTGAAAACTCGCTTGGGATGGAACGCTCAAGAGATTAATATTATCGATTTTGCCCGTCGTTTGGAAGATGCGGGAGCGCAAATGTTGACCCTGCACGCACGCACTAGGGAACAGGGTTATCACGGACCGGCCGATTGGCAATGGATTAAACGGGTGAAGGAGGTTTTATCGATTCCTGTCATCGCTAATGGTGATATTGTTTCTGTGGAAGCGGCGATTAATTGTTTGGAATTTACCCGGGCCGATGGGGTGATGTGTTCGCGGGGAACCCTCGGTTATCCCTATTTAGTGGGGGAAATCGATTATTACCTCAAAACAGGCAAAAAGTTGCTGAAACCCACCTCTATTGACCTGTTAAGCCTAGCTAAAGAGCATTTACAGGGGCTATGGCTATACAAGGGACAACGCGGTATCTGGCAAGCGCGGAAACATCTGGCTTGGTATTGTCAGGATTTTACCGGTGCGGCGGTTTGGCGCGATCGGTTTTCGCGGATCGAATCCCTGGAGGAGGGCTATGATTTAATTGATGGAGCTATTGCCCAATTACACCTTGAAAACGAGAATATTTACAGATAACGGTGGGGTTTTCCAGTGTCCAGATATTCTAACTTTACTGTTGGGTCTTCCGTTGGCTCGCGAGGGCCGAGCGGCAAATCAACAAGCTCCTCGGATGTCATTGATCTTGCTCTTGATTCTAGCTCTTGGCAAGCCTTTTTATGCTCGGCATTTATCCAATCAAGCCATGTCTTACACAGAGAGATTAATCTTTGAAGATCTTCTTTAGAATAGACACCGATTGAACTACTCCCGCTAGAAACAGATGTAACTTGATGTGTTGATGTTCCAATCTTAATCCCAACAAATACTGAAGATGTCTCACGCTTGCATACGGGATGGGCAATGTGCCAGTTCCTGAGTGAGTAAAAATACTTATGGCTCTCGATATCCGATTCCGAGAGATTTGGGTTGCTTGAAAGATCAAGCCGTTTGCGTACCCCACTTGAAAAAGGTCGCATATAGCGAATAATCAGTCCCGAGAATGCCGCCTCCACAAGCTCAAAATTTTCATATGTTTGCGGTAGTTGCAATTCCAAAAGTGATCTACCAGCAAACAAGACCGACCAAAAGTCATTTCGCCAGCTCTCAAGAGATCGGATGTTGCCACCATCATCAATATCCCAACGTCGGTACTCGATCATAATTGCCTGAAATTGCTAAAGCCTAACGTTTGAACTGACCCGCTATCATCAACCTTGAATAATATTATTAGTCTAACTCTCGGTCGGGTGCAGTGATTAGTTAGATCGCTCCTAATTCTTACCCAGAATCTTGTCATACTCGGAGTGCGACCCAACCCAGAACCAAACTATCTTTTCTTCGTCTGACTTTTTAATCCCTAATGCTCGCCATCCAATGCCGACTCTGACTGACCAGATTTTTTCTCTTGGTTTCACCTCTTTGAACTCTAGGCTGGGGTGAAATGGATTTTCTTTCCAAATCTCGTAATTTTTCTTGGCTGTTTCTTGTACCCTTTGCGGCAAACTGAGAAAAAGTTGACGAAACCTCTTGGTTCTGGCTGACTTCATTCTTCCCCAAAGCCTTTATCTTCTGTTCTCCCCTCTTGTTCTTCTATCAGGGCTTCCTGTGCCATTGTTATTAAAGCTCCCAATTCCAGATCCTCGTTGGAAAGGCTTTGCTGCCATTTTAATTCACTTTCAATGTCTTCCAGCAATTGTTGAGCAAGTTCATCTTGAAGAAACTCTGGCAGTTTCTGGATTTCTGTGAATGCTTTTTGCAACAGAGTAGTCATGTTTTGTTCATGTTTTACGGGTATTGAACTATTCTACTACCTCCCGAGTCGAGTCATCCCACCATAACCTCACGGATTACTGCTCCGGGTAGAAGGTCGATAGCATCGGTTTGTAAATAAAGCTCGATCGCTTCGCGTATATTGTTGAGAGCTTCCTCTTGTGTAATACTTTACAATACAGAAACTTTCCGAATAAAGAGAGTAAGGATATGCCGAAAGTTTCCGCATATCACCCCGTTTTGTGGATTCCTGACAATCAGCCGAAATAACATCAGCTTTTCCCAAGGTTGCAGCACCAATTGTTCAATCTGACTGCACTTCGTAACAAAGATTTACAACTCGATTATCAGCGATCGCACTCCCGTCCGTCGCTGTGCCTAGACGTTTTTAGCTTATTATCATTTCCTTGAATCAATGATCGTGGTGCGTTCCCCCAAATCTATCGCTGGAGCGGTAGGACTCGCATGAGGGAACGCACCCTGCCATATCTGCACTGAGTTCCGTTGTTGCCTTGTTAGGATTAGGAGGATTAGGGTTAGTCTCTAGCCTGAAAAAACGGAAATAGGAATAGTAGCGTGGGCAATGCCCACCTTACCGCTTTTTTTGGCATAATAAAATAGCTTAACTCAAGAGAGTGTTCTCAGATAGAACCGGGGAACGAGATAAGAGATAACCTGAGAACAAGATACAAACTATGAAACGGGATAAGGTACTGGCGATTATAGCCGCACACAGGGAACAATTGCAGGGACTAGGAGTAAAATCTCTTACCTTATTTGGTTCAGTCGCACGGGATCAAGCTCGTCCCGATAGCGATGTGGATTTGTTAGTGGAGTTTAATCGGGATGTAGGACTGTTTGAGTTTATAGAACTGCGGCTTTATTTAGAAGATATTCTCGGATGTTCTGTAGATTTGGGAACTCAGGATGCTTTGAGAGAACATCTGCGAGAACCTGTACTAAAGGATGTAATTTATGCCTTCTAGAGATTGGCGGCTTCGCCTTCAAGATATTGTTGAATCTATTGACGAAATCTTACAACGTACAGCAGGTATGGAGTTTGAGGATTTCACGAACAATAGAACGATTGTTAAGGCTGTTCTCTACGATTTGGGCATCATTGGTGAGGCGGCTAGGAATATACCCAGTGATATACAGTTACGGGCTCTTCGGTAATTGTTATGCAAATAATTAACTTAAAATAAAATTACATGAGAGTGCCTACGCCTAAAAGTAGCTGAAATCTATACAGGGAGACACTTACGGCACAAATAGGTTAATG
>SFBL01000035.1 GCA_007095785.1 Microcystis aeruginosa Ma_SC_T_19800800_S464 | reverse complement strand
GCTAATGTATTTACTCCTTTCGAGTGTCCGGTTAAAGTTCGCAATTCCTTACCAGTAGCTAAATCCCATATCTTGATTGTTGAATCACTACTACCAGAAATAAATTTACTATCATCGGGGGTAATAACTAACGTATTTACACTACCTTTGTGTCCAAAGATAGTATTTAAAGTTGTTCTTGAAAACACTTCCCTTAATCGCTTAAATTTTTTAGTTAATAAAAATAATATTTTGAAGGGGAATCTTGACAATTTAACCAAATCCTTGACTTCGATTGTCCCATCTCGACTACCAGAAATGATTTTCCTGCTATCAGATGTAATTGTTAAGGATATAATTTCATGCTGATAACTCCGAAAATTGAGTAGTTCTTGTCCTGTTAATACGCTCCATACTCTAATTGCAACGTATTTAGTATTGTAATTATAGTAGTCACTATTAATAATTTTGCTTCCATCTGGGGTGATTATTACTACATTTACTCCCGTAATGATTTCTTTGGCTTCCAATGTGTTAGTAATTAGGTTGCATAGTTCCTCTCCTGTTATTGAATTCCATATCTTAAGAAGATAATAACCACCAGCAACAATTTTCATTCCGTCTGGGAAAATTGCTAGTGAAGAGACCATAGCATCACATTCTGTAACCCTAAAAGAAAGTAATTCTTGCCCCGTCTCTATATCCCAAACTTTGACCATACCATCCCAACCACCAGAAACAATTTTTGTCCCATCTGGCGTTATAGCTACTGCATTAACAAATCCGTTATGACCAACAAGAGTACGAATTAAACCAGTACATGGTGGCTGTAAACTTCCCAAATAAGGAATTAAAGCAGGTGGAACTATCTTCGCTTTTGCCTGCTCTAGAAAAGATTGAATATGAGAATTTTCTAACAAAGATGGATAGGATAACCTACCTAATAACTGAGAAATTAACTGGTCAGGATGCTCCCTTAAAATATGGGCAGATAACCTAAATGTTTCTTGAATTAGCTTTAAGGCTTCTGTTCTTTCTGCATCATAATCAGGATGGTTTCGTAAATCAGATTGATGAATATAATCATAGTCATTTATGACATCTTGCACATCAAAACTCGGATGATTTAATTTATCAGAAATAAAAGGATAACAGGTTAAACATCCATAGTAACGCTTGAGATTCCCAGACTCGCAGGCACTACTAGGAACTGTCGCCAAATATAATTGTCGTTCTTTTTTATCCATTTTTAGATGGGAAATGTCGTTTACAAGTTCATTAAGTGCTAATTATACTGGTATTCATCAGGATCATTTTGTTCCCAGTGACGATTTAGGGCTTCATTGACTTCCCGAAAAATTTTCTGCTCAGTATTTAATTCTTTTTTTTGAGTTAAATATTCAAAAAAACTTTGATGATAAAAATCATAATAAATTAAATCCTCATTTTCCTCCTCTCGCAAATATTGATACCAGTCTGTTATTACTTGATCTAAAATATCAATGTCAATGTTCAGTATCTCCACAATAAATTCATCATAAATATTCCCTTTATTTTGTTTAACTTCCTTGAGCAAGTATAAAATTTTCTTTTTATGAATGTTTTCTGGACGATTCATGCCCATTCTTTCCCAATGCAAGTGATAATAATCTTTGAGAGTTGTAGGTAAATCATCTAAATTAAAATTAGTATATTGCTCTCTGGTGAGTGCGTCCATTAAACAAACTAAATACATAAAGTTATCAACAACCCTTTCAGATACCTTCTTGATAAAATCATCTTGTGTATAGGAATTACGATTTAACCATACTTGTAACTTAGGGTCGTCATTCAGGAATAACCCAATACATTCTTTAATATCATTTTGAGAAATATCCTTCATTTGACGTAAATCCAATTCATGTTGAGGAGTATCTACTTCTGTAAAAAGCCTTCTTTCTCTATCCGTTCGATAATGCCTTCTGGTTAAGAAGAAATAGACATTTTTGGGTAAGTTTCTTGGTAAAAATAAAATATTCTCTGCCCCAACCTCTTGTATCACTTCATCTAAAGCATCCACCACAATCACTAAAGATTCACTGGATGATAACTTCTCTGTAGCTAAGTTGACTAAGGTGGCTAAATTAGCACTATTGACCTTAGATAATTTGTAACGCTGAATAAGTTGCTCTCGAATACTGTTTAAAAACTTCTCAGGAGTATTATTTCCTTGACTAGCAATATGAAAATAACAGATCGTCTGATTGTTTACAACATAATTAGCAGCGATCGCACTTTTCCCTGTACCCGGTTCCCCCAATACGGTAAAGTAACCGCGATCGTTATTTTTCCGAAATTCGTGAAAGGCTTGAGTTACATATTCTCGTCCCACAAATCGCTTAGTACGAGACTCAATTAAAGGTTTGAATTCAGGAGGGTAACTAATTTTTACTGTTAAATTTTTGGCATTAACATTACTTATCAGTTGTTCCCACAAATCCAGATCAACACCCTGGGCAAGATCTATATTAAAGCATTCGCAAATCTGTTTAACAGTATCACTGTTTACTTCTTGACTTTTGCCGTCAAAAACATGGCGGTAGATAGTTTTTTTATCACAAAACAGAGCTTTTGCCATATCATCTTGAGTTATTTTTTTATCATTTTCATCCTTGAGACCCCCCAGAAAATGTCTCAGTCTTATCAAATCTGCTTCAGGCAATTTTATTTTAGGCATAGCTAAGTCCTTTTTTTGAATAACACAATCAAAAATTTTGTTAAGTAACAATGACTTTGTTGATAGCTATTTAGGGATTTTTCAATCAGTTAAAGCTGTTGCGATTTCCCTATGAGATAGCAGACCAATAACGCAATGGATGCTTTTCCCGGTTGGGGGTCAGACTGAGACGCTACCTGCTGTATAGCTACATTTTTATACTACAGCAGAGAGACTAGCTGTGTCATCATTCTCTATCATCTGGGTGGAAGGACAGGACAGGACAAGATCCGATTTTTGTCCATTTTTCGCTGGAAACTGGGATTAAAGAAAGCTACCGTAATTACAGGAAAAGAAACAATTCCTACTAACTACTAAGAGGAAAATAATTATGCCTAGTCCTGAAATGATTGATGCGTTTGAACGCTCTCAGAATCCCTCGAACAACAGTAGCTCAAATACTTCAACAAGCTCTAACGGTGGTCAAAAACCCACTGCTATCGAACGAGTTGGCGAAACTGTTGCCAAAGCCGTGACTTTTGCTCCTGCTTTCGCTATCGCAATGGTTGATGGCGATAAAGCCGAGCGATTCTGGGAAAAATCAGGTGAAGTGGGTAAAACGGTTGCCAAGACAGCTGAAAATGTTGCCAAGTCACCCGTAGGTAAAATCGCTCTAGGTGTTACTGGCGCTATTGGAACAGGGATGGCAACGGTTAAATGCGCCAATGACCTCAAAAAGGAGGTTAAAGAGAACTAATTTATTTTGAGTTGTCTTTCTGAGTCAGGGGTTTAGCGTATTTTGAACCCCTTACTTTTTCTAATCTACTAAACAAAAGGAGTTTTTTATATGGCAGACCCTATTACTATTAGTTTTACCGTAGTGAAGCTACTATCTAGCGCTTACTGCACTGCTGCGGCAGCTGCAACCGCAATCGAGGGTGTTGAGGAGTTATCTAATAATAACACCTCTTCGAGTGATACAAGTAATAATTCGAATAATAACACCTCTTCGAGTGCCTCTTCGAGTAATACGAGTAATAATTAGTCGGCTCTTGACTTTGAGCATTAATTAAGGTGTCCTTTCCCCAGATATTGAAGAAGACCAGCGCTCGCCTATTGGTAGTAGGCGAGCGCTTTCACGAATTTGACGTTTTTGAACCCTCAAAAATTAATTATGCAAGAGATATTATCTAAATTGCTTGTTAATACTGCACGCTTAAAACTCAAATCTGATAACTGATAACTGATAACTGTCTTACTCAGCTTTTACCAAACCCTGAGAGCGAATACAGGCCAGTTCCCAGCGACAATCGGGATTAACTTCCACCGGTTTGAGTCGGGCCCAGATTTCGCCTTGAGCATCGGCATAAAAACTATCGATAATAGCAGGAATACGAGTACCAAAAGGTTCGGTAATGAGGACAGAATCGGTCAGATTAAATACTTCGCCATTGGCTCCCGTCGCTTTTTCGATGACAGGAATTTCTGCTTTGGGAATTGGTTTTCGGAATAGAGGAGCCGAATCGAAACGGGGACGGAGAGGAGATTTTATCTCGCTACTGACTGATTTTACCGTTTCCGCGGCCGGTTTTTCCTCAATTATTTCTGGAGGGGTTTCCGGGGGTTTGGGGGGTACTGCAGCCCTAGAACCCTTTTTAATAATTTGTAGAGGTTGTAGGGGAGGAGTGGTTTTAATTGGCTCTTCGGGGGGTTCAGGGGTGCTAGGGGTTTTCTTTGGGGGACGTGGCATGGTACGACAAGGAAAATAAAAACTATAGGATTATTGAAGCACATCGAGCCGCTAACCCGCTCGACCAGTGCTTGTGTCAATTTTGCTGTGGCTAATTTTTCCCTGGCCTCAGGCCAGATACCCGCACTACAGCTATCTGCGAATTAGTCGATCCCCCTCCCTCCTCTACTTTAATGATAAAAATTCTCATCAAGTATTGACAAAAATTCCTAATAAGCTTATAGTTATTTATAGTGTTCTCCTCTCAAGGATCGGCAGTGGAACCGCGCGGCAGTCTCTAACAATGCGGTTCCCATTTTTTTTTTGGAACGATAGAAGGCTTTTAACGTCTGTAAACTTCTAGGTTTTCTCATCCTTTGGCTTTTATGAACGATAATTCCGACCTGTACCTCGATCATCTTACCCATGCGGATACTGTCATCACTGCTGAAATTGTCGAGCATGAGAGTCAATCAACAGATGAGACAGATTCGGCAGCTCTATCCTCTCATTTACGTCAACAAAATCAAGAATTACAAGCGGAGATCTGGCGACGGGAGCAAGCTCTGGCGGAACTGCGATCGCGGTTAGCCGAGCAACATCGTCGCTTGCAAAGTTGCGATACCCTAATCCAGCAGCAAAACGAGGAACTGCAATACGAAAAGCAACAATTACAGCGAGCTTTAGGGGAAATCGAACAGTATCGTCAAGCAGAACAACGGCAACCGATGATTATTGCCAATTTGACCGCAGAATTGACCCGCACGCGCCAACAATTAGCCCGTTTAGAGCGAGAATGTGCCTTAATTCAGGAAAGTTATCAGGAAAAAAGCCAAAAACTGTGCAACTATGACCAGCAATTGCAGGAATTACGCACCCGTCTCCAACGTCAGCAACGCTACACCCTCCAGTATAAAGCGGCCTTAGCCCAGTATTTCCAGCGCGGTAGCGATCGCAATTTTCCCCCAGATTTAGCTATTGTTGCCAAGGCAGCTGCGATCGAGCCTTGGTCTCAGACAGAGAATCAAGAAAGCGATGAAGTGGCTTCCATGGATGAGTTTGTAGCGGAATTAGAGACAATTGAGCCAGTAGAATCCTTAAATAAGAAAGAGAGGGATTGGCCCGCACCTATCATCTCTCCTTCCCCGAAATATTCCTCTTTTCGGGTTGATTTGCCTACTTTTATTAAATATCGCCAAGAAAAAGATAATTCCTGAACAACAGAAAGAGAGCCGGCGACTGTCCATGTTTCGTCTCGGCTCTCTATTCTGGTTCGCTCCTCACACTAATTAAAATCTATCATAAGCTGATGGTTTTGTCCACTAAATTCATAAAAGTTAATATTTTATAGTTCCGTCATCGGCAGCAGTTGCCATTTTTGACGGAGAAGACGGTTAAGTAGTTTTTGACTGACGCTAATCAGGATTAATCTCGATCGCTGAATTGGGGCCGATTCTCCGATAATGCGACAGTTACGCTCAAAATTGAGCATCCCTTCGCAAAAATTTGCAGTTAAGGGATAGAGTTTCTGGCTTTCCCAACAATCACAAACGGTTAAAATTTGCAGTATTAAGGCTATTTCGGCGGGATGATGCCATGATAATAGTTCTGACTCGATTAATCTAATTTTTTCCCGATTGAGCAGTTGTAACAAACTAGAATAGCGAGCGTGGGTGTATTGAAATAAAAAGAAAAATTCTCCTTCGGGATGGAGAGGAAGCTGATCGAAGAAAAATTTATCGATTAAATCGTTTAGTTTTAGTAACCAAAAGGATAAAAATTGCTGATCTAATAATAATTCTAGCCATCCTTCCCTAAGCTGAATTTGTGGAAAAAGGGCGATTAAATGGTTAAATATAGCTTGACATTGAGCGGGCGTAAAATAATAAAACAGAGGTGAACGATAGAGGATACTATCAGTTTTTAAGCAACGATAGAAAGTTAATTTATGTTTGTTTTCTGGAAAAATATTCATTAATTGTTGTTTTAAGCAATGCTCGATCGAGGGATGATTGCAGATAAAATTCATACTCAGAAGGGTAAACGAGGCATTTTTGGCAGATCAAAATGGTCGGTTTATTCTAGTGTTCTCATGAGAGACATTCTAGATTTTGATACGCTTAATCAACAATCAGTTAATTGTGTCTAACTGATATGAGAACTACGATAAATTTAGCTTATAATTTCAAATCTCGCTGAGTCCACCAGCTTAATACTATTATAATTGTCGGGATTTTCAAACTCGAATTTCCATAAATAATATATATTTGATTTCTTAGCAAAAAATAGTGTGACAATTTTCTTTTTAGTATGCAGTTGCCATTGTCTAGATGGATAATACAACTGTCTGATAATTACATTGTCTATACTTAAGTTTTTGGCTTCAATCAGGACAATTTGGTTCTTGCCTTCATATCCTGCATCCACCTCTGTTTGTACACCTTTAATTTTAAGAACATGATCATTAATTTTTAGTGTAAATTCAGGGGTATATTTTCTACCACGAATGGTTAATACTAGGCTATTATCTTTGATAAAGTGACGAATTAGACTCGATGCGTAAGCGAAGTCGAGATGTTGCATTTCTGAATCACCTATCAAAGAAGTTTCTAATTGAAAATCTAATAAAGTTCGATAATTTTGTCTGGGTGTTTCTATGATAGGAATATCAACATAACCCTCGCCCTTTAATATTACATACTCTCCATTCTTGACTGGTAAAATAAACAATCCTAGCTTTTTAAAAACTTCTGGACGGCTTTCTCTTGTATCTTGTTTACATAAAATTCTTACTTCTCTTTCCCCTGTAGTTTCAAAATGTTTGGTGGCTGCTTTAATCTGTGCAGTTTTAATAAAATAAGGCTGATTAAAAAAATCATGATCGTGCAAGTTATATCTATCGAATACAGCTTGCCACCCTCGATCTGTTGAAGAAATATTTTTATTCATGTCGTCTTTTCTGTTAGGCTTAATTTCTGTCAATTATTGATCAGTAATTCCCAGATTTCTCCCCTATTATTGCCCTGGGAATTAATATTTCGTCGGGCTTTTACCCTTTGAATATTATAATCTTTATATAAATCATCAAAAAAATTATTGTCAGAGTCAAAGTTTTTAACGTCGGAATTACTTAAAATAAATTTATAACCCGCTCGATCCAATTGATCGATAAATTGTTTTAATCGTATTTGCTCCTCATCGTTAAAATTTTCTTTAGTATAAGAGGTAAAAGCTGATGTTTTTTTAATCGGTTTATAGGGAGGATCAAAATAAAATAAAGTCTTGTTATTGGCATAATTTAGGGTTTGGACAAAATCTCCTTGTAGAATCGTCACTTTCTGTAAATGGTGATTGACAGCTAATAGGTTTTCTTCATTGCAGATCAACGGTTTGACATATTTTCCAAAGGGGACATTAAAAAGTCCTTTGCTATTGACTCTATAAAGTCCATTAAAACAAGTTTTATTGAGAAATAATAACAAAACTGTTTTTTCTAGACAGTCATCGCAGCTGCGAGAATTAAACTCTATTCTTTTATCCAAAAAAAACTTTTGTTGTTCCTCCAGATTTTTAAGTTCATAAAAATCCTGCTGAATTTTTTTTAGCTTGACTACTAATTCTTTGACATTATCTTTAATAACATTATAAGCCATGATTAAATCAGGATTAATGTCATTAATAATAACTTTTTGGACAGGAGAAAAATTATTTAAGACTGAGAATAAAACTGCCCCACCTCCGACAAAAGGTTCAATGTAGTTAAACTGACAATCTTGAGAAATCTGGGAATTAATCAAAGATAGAATATTGGGAACCAGTTGAGTTTTGCCTCCCGCCCACTTTAAAAAAGGTTTGGCGCTAACTGTTTTCCTTTCAGACAAAGAAGTAGTCATTATTATTACTAGATTATCCTAATCTATTCAATTTACAGCCCAATTCAAGAAAATTTGAAAGGCGGATTTGATATCAGAAAGGTAAACGGGGCATTTTTTTCAATACTGACTCAATTTGGTTGATTAAATCCAGCAGACGATTGCCATCCACATGAACCTCGCTGGTGGGATAATTAGCGAGGACTTCGATGATTTGAATCTCATTATCATTAATGGCAGAAGTGACTAGGGAACCCCGTAAAGCTTGGCGACTAGCAGCCCGATTGGGGGTGTGGACAATTTCGGCGGCATAATCTAGCAAACTTTCGCCAAAAAAACTATTAAGAAATTTGGAAAGAAAGACGGCATCCACCGCTACCCGACGATTAAGGATTTTGCGGAATTCTTCGGGTTTTTGGTTAGCCATCTTTAATTGTGCCGCTAAAGCGGGGGCTAATTCGCCTGTTTCGCTCAATTGCTTTAATTCTGATACCGATACGGACCCTTGGAAGATGTGGTATTTGATGATAGCTGATTCGGCGGCTGACAAAGACTGACAAACACCGAGAAAGATAGATATTCCTAGGGGAAGTAAAAGATTTTTGAACATAAACCAAAGGTGCAAAACAAGCGAAAAGCGGTCGGGATGATTGACTCATTCTAGCGGAATTGGTTGCCGCTTAGGAAAAACTTAAGACGGTGTTGATTATCTAGAGATGAATTTTTTAGTCACCCAACTGGAAGCGGAAAGCTGATAGCTTAATGCTCATCATTAATTTACATTCGCGAGAGAGCAGCGATTTTCGCTAGTTTATCTTTTTCCAAACCGTTGAGATCTTCTAGCTTTAACCATCCTTCCTTTAATAGTTGAGCAAAGACAAAAATTAGGGAAGTATAGCGATAGTCATATTTACCATCAATCTGATGTCGTCGGGCGCTTAGATAATCGTGCATTTGCCAGATATCATCTAAAACCGTGATCTGACCAGACTGTTCTTTAATATGTTCTATTAAAGTGCTAGTTTCTCGCTGATAGGCTTTTTGGAAAGCAGTTTGAGCAATTTCTTGTTCGGTATCTGACCAAATTATTTCACTCATAGGCATGATTTTAGTTTTAGGGATGATAATTTTGGGTTTTTGAACTACCTCGACTCTTTTCGCCGACATCTGTTAAGAATGATTGTTTAGTTATTCTTACCTAGATCGGAGAAGAAACCAGTGTATTTACCAATTTTTTTAAGTCAGCCTTTTAATTGTAGAAAAAAAAGAGTTCACTTGACAAGGAACTCTAATAAATTTCATCAGAATTTTTAATGATTTCTCTCAGTAGCTATTTAGCCACGGGCAAAGTTTAATAATTCTTTCGGAGAAGCTAATAAATCGATCGCTACGAAGAAAATTTTATTATCAGGAGTTAGGAGGAAGCGCCATGCCATATTCATCCCCACACCTGCACCAAACCAAGGAGTTTGTACTTTTCCCGTCACTTTAATCTGAGTAAAACCGTCATCGGCGGGTTCCACCACACCGCGTTCGGGGATTAATTTCAAATTTTGGCATTCTTCGCGGAAAAAGCGATATACTGCCTCTTTACCGACGATGGGACGTTGGAAAGGTGGTTGCAGAGCGCCGTCAGGGGTGAATAATTCAATTAATACATCAAAGTCATTCGCGTTGAGGTTGTCCATATAGTTGAGGACGGTGGCATTGGTAACGCCTTCAATGCTAACTTTGGTCCGTTCGGCAATATTTTGGGGAGGAACCACGGGTTCGGAAATACGGTTATAATCGCCCAGTTTCTTGGGATCGTAGCCCATATCCACCACACAATTCCGCAGAACGGTGATTTGTTGTCCCGACTCTAATTTTTTAATCCCGTCTAAAACGGCGCTAGCATTAGCAGATAGTTCATAACCCTTGGGAATTGGGGCAACACTGCCATCTTCCATCCATTGTCCTAATTGATACCAGAATCCCAGTTTGATATTAGCAGACCAAGTGCCGTAGGTACGACAAATCGGGGTGTCAGCATGGTTGGCTAAGTCGCACATCACCTGCGACTGTTGCAGGGGTGACATCTGCCGAATTTCATTCATGGTGTTTTCGGCAAACACCATACTAGCAGCACCGGGGGCGGCAACGGTGATGGTTTTGCCCATTTCTAGGTAGGCAAACCAAATCAAGGCTAGTTGATCCTCGGTATTCAGCTGATTGAAACGCGCAATCGTGGCGGGAACCACATCCGCTGATAGCGTGTTGGGGAAAATGCTCCGCGCTGATTCGATCGTAAACGGCATAGATTCACCTTGAAGTAAAGTTTTGTATCAATTTACTGGCATTCTATCATATTTGCGCCCAAGGCAGCACCACTGGGGAAACTTTCCCAAAAAAAGCTGTACTTTAGATCACACTTACCCGGGATTATCACAAAATCTTAATGGTTGAACCACTGTTCCATCATTTATCTAGGGGTTTGCGGCAGCAGCGATCGCTGTTTGAGGATGATTTTTGCTGCTCTAACTCGTTTTGAACCCGGGACTACTCTTGATGATCGCTAGTTTTTTCTAGCATTTCTCACCCCGTAGTAGGCCGTAAATTTGATCCGTATAGTCATAAAACTGAGATTGTCGTTTAATTTTATAATTACGATCTACGGGTAAATTAATTGTTAATTCCCGTTGTATAGTCCCCGGCCTAGCACTCAAAACATAAATACGTTGAGCCAAAAAAACCGCTTCATCCACATCATGGGTAATCATTAAAATACTACACCTAATTTTTTGCCAAATTTCAATTAAATATTCGTGCATTCTTTCTTTGGTTTGTACATCTAAAGCGGCAAAAGGTTCGTCCATTAATAAAACTTTGGGATGACAGGCAAGAGAGCGGGCGATCGCTACCCGTTGTTTCATCCCACCCGATAGTTCTCTGGGGTAAGCATTAGCGAATTGGGTTAAACCGACAATATCCAGATAATAACAGGCCACTTCCCAGCATTCTTTTGTCGATAATCCCTGTAGTTTTAAGCCAAATTCAACATTTTTTTGGATCGTCATCCAGGGATAGAGTGTATAATTTTGAAAAACCATGCCGCGATCGGCTCCTGGCCCTGTCACTTCAACACCATCAACGGTAATTTTGCCGGAAGTGGGCAGATCTAAACCCGCAATCATTCGCAACAAAGTTGATTTCCCTGAACCAGAGGCCCCGACCGCACAGACAAATTCAGCACTGTCAACGTGTAAATTAATATCTTTCAGAGCGACCACCGCACCTCGTTTAGTGATGAAAATTTTATTGAGTTGAGTAATTTCTAAGTGCATTAAGGTTCTTCTCTTATCATTAAAATAACTTTACTGGTGACATAATAAACTCTGTGCTTGAGTTTTTAGGTTAACGAGTAATTGACCATTTACAAGTCCACTGCAAAAACAAACGAAAACTTAAATCTAGAGCAAAGCCAATAATTCCTAGAACAATTAAACAGGCAAAAATTTCATCGGTTCTCAGAAATTTCTGGGCCAATAAAATGCGTTTGCCTAATCCATTATCGGCAGCCACCAATTCCGCCACTACTACCAAATTCCATGCGGCCGCCATATTAACGCGAAAAGTATCAATAATATTCGGAATAATATAGGGAGTAATCACTTTAAATAAAACCTGTTTTCGATTTCCTCCAAGGGTATAAGTTACTTCGATTAATTCCCGAGGAATGAACTTAACTGCATCCATAATCATCAAAGTATTAAAGAAAATTGTTCCAATAAAAATGAGCATAATCTTTGACGTTTCTCCAATGCCCAAATAAATAACCAATAGGGGAATAAAAGCAGGAGCGGGCATATAACGAACAACGCCAATGATCGGTTCCATTAAACTGCGAATACTGGGAAAAGTTCCCATTAAAATGCCGAGGGGAATAGCAAACAATCCTCCTAAAAAAAAGCCCCCAACTACTCGCAAAAAACTGGTAATAGTATCTTGAATTAAAAAGCCCTGTTCTGCTAATTTTCCTAGTGCTTGAATAACGGCTAAAGGAGAAGGTAAAAATACGGATTCAATGCCCGCAAAACTAGAGATTAGTAACCATAAAATAAGCGGGACAATAATAGAGGAAATCATTAAAGTCCACTTTAGGGATTCGGGAATATTCTCGGTAATCCGCCAAAAAGTGCTTTGAGAAAGCGTTTTAGGTGTTGTGGTCATGGGATTTTTAAAAGAAAAGAATAATTTTGATAGCCAATATCACCCAGTTATCAAAAAATTCTTGAGGTCAACTTGTCTCCCTAATCCCTCTTGTAGATAGAGAATTGGAACCTTTAATTTCTCGATCTACAAGAGGGGATAATTAGGCTTTTTTGTCTTGATTTGCCAACACCTTGACAAATTGGGGGTCTAAAATGGTTGTTAGATCGGGGACTTTTTTAATAAAGCCAACTTCCCTCATAAAATCAGCCATTTTTTGAGCGGCAAAGGGCATATTTTTCATGGTTTTACCAGGACTAAACGCTTCTAGGTTTTCTTCTAAGGTGAAAAACTTCGTTCCCTCTTTATATAGGGCTAATTCTTCTGGGCTAATGCCCGCACGCTTGGCCATAATCTCATCGGCTTTTTGGGGATTTTTAGTCATAAACTCTCGAACATCAAACCATGTTTTTACCAAAGCTTGAACCTGTTCTGGCTTTTCTTTGATTAATTTGGCACTGACAACTAATAAATCAGGAATAGCACCAGAAAAAGCTTTAGAACTAATTAATTCTTTAGAACCTTTTCGTTTAAGTGCTGTTGACCAAAAAGGTGGAAACGCACCAACTGCATCTACTTTTCCCGATGCAAAAGCGGCGGCAGCAGCCCCTGTTTCCATGGGTACAATTTGCACATCTTTACGGCTCATTCCTTCTTTTTCTAGGGCTAAACTGAGGAGAAAATCACCGACAACGCCTTCTTCGACTGCAACTTTTTTGCCTTTTAAATCTTGAATCGTTTTAATCTCTTCTGTGACAATAATTTTGTCATTTCCCGACGAGTTATCATTGACTAAAACAGCAACTTGACCATTCACTGCATCTCCTGCAAAAGTGATGGTATCGTTGAGAGTTTGACTATTTCCATCTAATTGTCCGGCGGCCAAAGCTTGCAAGGATTCAAGATAACCATCAAACCATTTCATTTGAACATTAGCCCCATTTTTAGCAAATAATCCCTCTTCTTCAGCGATCGCCCATGGCCACCAACCGGCCCAGTTACTATAACCGATGACAATGGGGACAGTGTTACTCAGAGAAGTACTTGCATTGGGGGTTTGCTGAGGAGCTTGATTACAACTAACGGTCAGGAGTAAGCTACTAAAAAAAACGAGAGGTAAGGAGAAAAAATTGCGCCGTTTCATAGGTAATAGCCTTTAGAGATGACAGATAGTAAAACAGAAATAAATCTCAAAAACTGTTACTGATTAACAATTCAAGAACCTCACGGTATTGACTTGGCTTTTTACCCAATTTAACCATTCTTCTAAACCTTCTCCTGTTTGAGCAGAAAGAGCGATAATCTTTACATCGGGATTCATGGAGCGAACATTTGCTTCTAAACGGTTTAAATCAATCTCTAAATAAGGAGCCAGATCTAATTTAGTAATAATCAGACAATCCGCTTCTTGAAACATAATTGGATATTTGAGGGGTTTATCTTCTCCTTCAGTCAGACTTAATAGAGCAACTTTTGCGTGTTCCCCTACCTCAAATTCGGCAGGACAAACTAAATTTCCCACATTTTCCACCAACAATAAATCAAACTCTTTGGGGTTATAATCTTCTTTGAAACGATGGATTCCCCCGGCTACCATTTTGGAATCTAAGTGACAGGAGCGACCTGTATTAATGGCAATCACAGGAACTCCATATTGTCTCAGGCGATCGGCATCTAGTTCGGTAGTCATATCGCCTTCAATAACAGCCATTTTTAAGTGATCTTTTAAGGCTGCGAGGGTTTTTTCCAATAACACAGTTTTACCCGCACCAGGACTACTCATCAAGTTTAAACAGGTAATGCCCCACTCGTCAAAATGTTCCCGGTTGTGATCGGCTCCTGTTTGATTGGCATGAAGTAGATTAATTTCTAGGGCCGCGTCAAAAGTTTGGTGCATTTTAATTGAGAATGAATAATTGATCATCGAACTTGTATAAGCGATCGCCCAACTTTGTTTAAGAAACTAAAGAATATTCAATGTGGTCAATTTTTAACTCTCGACCTGAACGAATATCCTCCATCGGTGATCGACAAGTTGGGCAAGAATATTGCTGGCCAATTTGGGGTTGATAATCCTTTTGGCAGCAATGACAATAAGCAATTAGGGGAATATTTTTAATTGCTAATTCCACACCAGCAAGAAAAGTATTGGCAGTTTGAACTTCAAAGGCAAATTGTAAACTGACCGGTTCGACACAGGTAAATTCACCAACCATGAGATGAATTTTTTCAATTTTGAGCTTTTCAGGTTGGCTATCATACCAATCTCGAACTGTCATAATTAACGCTTTAGTCATATCAGTTTCGTGCATAATGTGCTGAAGTGGCTACTTCTTTTCTACTCTCTCTAGGTGCATTTTTTGGGCAATTTCGGTCGTTAACTCTCCTTTGTTATCAGCGTTTAAAGAACAAATTAAAATAGTTAATTCGTCTAAATTTTCATCAGTCATCCAATCCATTAAAAATCCAAGATAATTCCGAACACTTTTTTCGGCTTGTTTGCGACTTTTCCAGACACGCGCCATTGACACGTCATTAGTAATACCAGCGAAAGGTTCATCTGATTCCTCTTGATCAAGATAGGGCAAAGCATTTTCAGCAGCAGCATAAATTTTAGGATCAGATACTAGAGTTAAAACGTAACCTAACCTTTTGTTAATGGGAGTTCCAAATCCTTTGGCCATCGGTGTTTCCTCGCAAATGTGTTACCTCTCTAATTATCGATGCTTTTGTCCTTAAATCCAAGGTTCGTCAACGGCCAGATTGGCTTCAGGATGAATATAACAGGGCTTTCCTTTACGCGGTAATTGACCTGAAATAACCAGATGGGCCAGGGCATCACAAATAACACGGGTAGCCATCAAAGAGGTCATATCACTGACATCATAGGGAGGGGAAACTTCCACCACTTCCATACCACAAATGGGAGCTTTTTGGATAATTTTACCTAATAAAGCTAAGGCTTCACGGGGTAATAAACCGCCCGGTTCTGGCCAACCTGTACCGGGGACAAAACCGGCATCAATGCAATCAATATCAAAACTAATCCAAACGCAATCCGTACCATCTAAAGCTCGTTCTAAGGCAAATTCGGCGGCAGCATCAATGCCTCGTTCTACAATGTCGGTGACGGTCAAAATATTAGTGGCGCGCTCGCGGCAAACTTTAACACCTTGACGGGGAACTTGCCAACCACCAATCCCTAATTGGACGAGATTCTTAGCAGGAGCATTTTTCATATTGGTGGCATGAAACCAGGGGCAAGTGTGCATCCGTTCATCTAAATCCGTTTCCTGGGTATCCACATGGCGATCAAAGTGAATAATACCGACTTTTTTATCCCCTAAATGCCGACAAATACCCCGCACTGTCGGAAAACCAATGGAATGATCACCCCCTAAAATAATCGGCAAGGCACCGGAACTAAAGACATGGGCAACCCCCTTAGAGATTTGATCAAAGGACTTTTCATTATTAGCAGGAATGGTGAAAATATCCCCCAAATCACAGAGCGTAATTTGTTCGCGCAAATCTACCCCTAATTCAAAATTGTAGGGCGTATAAAGAGCCGAAATCCGCCGAATTCCCTGGGGTCCAAAACGAGTTCCGGGTCGGTAAGTTGTCCCCGAATCATGGGGAACACCCACGATTGCCACATCATAATTGCCCACATTCCGCACATCTTCCAAATAGGGAGCCTTCATAAAAGTATTAATTCCCGCATAGTGGGGTAACTCACCCCTGGAAAAGGTGGGAATACTGCGATCGCGGATACTATCGGCCGCCTCTAAACCGTAGGTTAACCCCTGAGAAACTTCCTGTTGCCAACCGGTTAGGGGTAAATGGCGTTCTTTTTCTAAGGCCTGTTGAGCTTCGGTTAAATCAGGGGGTTGAAAAGTAGATTCCTCGGACATCATTTCACCTCAAAATACAATAACCCGGGAGTCTTCAAAGACACTGCCTCAAAACAGTTATCCTCAAAGTCTCCCGGGCTTTTATCCCGCCGTGTAGCCAGCTTAGATGGAAAAATTTTTGATCCGCTCATTTAAGACTAGCTTGCTCCTCTCGGACCTGACATTTAAGGACGCTTAAATCGGAACCCTAGAAGCAATTTCCTTGAACTTAGACGATCTCAATCCCAAAAACAGTATCACAGACTACAAAAAAAGGGGTTTTTCCCGCTTAAATATGGTTTGCTGAAAAAGTCTCTTGCTGGAGTCAGGGTGTGGGGTGTAGGGTGTAGGGTTTTACCCGTTTTCAGGTGGTCAATTACCTAATTTTCAGGGAAAAAGTGCCTAAATTTTGGCGTTGTCAGATCAAAATATGAACAATGAATTGCGACACAACGAAAGCCTTGCTCTTAAAGCGTTTTCAAGTCTGCTCTCATGCGCGATTATCTTCACACTTGACAACGCTTGTCATTTTTGGTAAGTTATGGCGTGATTGCAAGCTCAACAATATTTTTTAGGAGGCATTTATTTGTGACATTAGCAAAACTAATCAAAAACTCCGTTGGCGGCGGGCTAATACTTATCAGTCTCTCCATCGCCAGTGGAGTACAAGCGGCAACTATTACAATTCCGGTGACCGTTAACAGCAAAGCTGCTCCTTGGCTTTGGGATAATACGACTCTGAATACAGCTTATCAATATGGAGTGAAGGATAACATAGCTCCAAGTACAATCAATAGCAGTTCTGGGTTAGATTTTGCCGCCGGAAATGCTCTGACAATTAATTATCTCAACGGGAAGACCAGTGCTTATGGAACTTCTCCTGAAGTAGACGCAAAAGGTTATTTCGGCTCATACACCGCAAATGGCTTTGGGGGGAGTAGCGGATTAGGGTTTCCCAGCAAATATATGACGGCTGATTGGGATACTTACCTAAATCAGCTAGTAGGTACGTTTGCTGATGCAACTGGAGCCATCATCGGTACACCTTTTGCTATTGGGTTAGGACGTACAGTTTCCATTCCAGTGGGTGCAACTCAACTTCAATTAGGAATTAACGACGATATCTTCGCCGATAATACAGGGGAATTAAACCTTACCGTCTCCCAATCTGTATCCGTTCCCGAACCTAGCACAATTTTCGGCTTAGGTGTATTGGGATTTGGTGCTTTCTTCAAGCACAACCTAGCTAAATCTAAAAAGTCGAATCAACAGGACAAGCAAACAAGTTAAATTTTGGGCGCAAGCATTGCGCCCCCACACTGCACCTGGTGTGATTGGTAGGGGCATATAGCGTGCCCCCTTTCTTAGATAATCCTTTCTTATCACCATAACTCCGGCAAGCAGAATCAAGATGAGTTAGAGTTTAAATGCTTGGGAAAATAGGGTCTGTAGGCGCAAGGATTTTCCATTATGAATATAATATCATGTCAAGGGGCTTTTGTCAAGAGAAATTTTGACAAAAGCCAGAAAAACGTAGGGTGTGTTAGACAGCAAAAATTTCCGCTTTAACTTCAAGCTAACAATCCGTCCTAACGCACCACCTATCATCGACTGTGGTTGGTGTGATTGAATGATGGACTATGATTAGGTATCTAGTTAAGACCATTGGAAAATAGGGTTCGTAGGCGCACGGATTTTCCATTATGAATATGGTATCATGTCAAGTCGCCTTTGTCAAGAGAAATTTTGACAACATCCAGATTTAGTAAAACGTAGTTAGACAGCAAAAATTTCCGCTTTGACTTGAAGCTAACAATCCGTCCTAACGCACCACCTATCATCGACTATAATTGAATTAATCACTGATGACTGATAACTGATTAAGTAGGTGGGTGGAATTAAATATAAGATGAACGTAGGTTGGGTTGAAGTATGAAACCCAACGCCCGCATGGGTTACGAAGTGCGCTAACCCATCCTACAAATAATTGTGCCTCCCTACTTAGCAAGGAATAAAACCATGAATACTAAAGAGAGACTATTACAAGAGATTGAACAAGCACCGGATTCTTTAATAGAAGAAACTTTAAACTTCCTACTTTCAGCACAAGCTAGTTATGCTAAATCTGAAAGTAATGTAGGGGATGCAATATTAAAGCTTCTGGAAGATATACCATTAGACAATGACGACTTAGAAAAGTTGCCTACAGATCTTGCTAATCAACATGATCATTATCTTTATGGAGTTCCCAAATCTTAAGCAAAGCCGAAACTCAAGTTTCTAGCATTATAGCAATGAAAACAATCTTTGCAGACACATTTTATTGGGTTGCTCTCATTAACAATCGTGATGATTGGCATGAGAAAGCTATAGAAATGACAAGGAAACTCCAGCAGGTAACAATAGTGACAACCGATGAAGTCTTTATTGAAGTTTTCAACAATCTATCTGCTTATGGAATGTCAGTTAGACGAAAAACCTTACAAGTTATTAGAGGCTTACAAAATAATCCCCAAATCTTAGTTATACCCCAAACTCATCAGACGTTCCAATCAGGATTAGATTTATATCAAAATCGTCCAGATAAAGATTACAGCTTAACAGATTGTATATCCATGCAAACAATGCGCCAAATGAATATAAATGAAATTCTTACCCACGATAAGCATTTTACACAAGAAGGATTTTTCATTTTATTTCAAAATATAGAGTTACATTAGATTTGAGAAAACGACTCTTAGGAGACAATCATCCCGATGTGGCAAGTTCCCTCAACAATTTAGTACACTTGTACGATTCTCAAGGCGGCTGCTCAGAAGCGGAACCTCTCTATCGAGAAGCGATTAATATTTTCAGGGAAAGATTATGGGAAAATCATCCCCATACCCAAATATATATGGAGAATTATAAAACTATGTTGTCACAACTCCGGCAAGCCGAATCAAGATGAGTTAGAGTTTAAATGCTTAGGAAAATAGGGTCTGTAGGCGCACGGATTTTCCATTATATATATAGTATCATGTCAAGTCGCTTTTGTCAAGAGAAAATTTTTCTGACCCGGAAGGAATTCAACCTAGATAAAAACTGAGGATCAGAGCCACTAAAAAAGTAATTAACAGGCATAAAATTCCGAAATAAAGGACGATTTTAGGACGGAAAGCTGATAGGAGGAGGATAAAAGCTTTAATATCAATGAGGGAAGCGACCAGTAAAAAAGCTAGAGTGGAACCCACGGACAGATTAGTAATTAAAGAACCGGGGACAAACGTGCTAAGACTAGCATTAACAGCGAGGGTGAAACCAAAGAACAACTGGACGAGAATTTGAGTAGCGGGAGTATTCCCCCAGGCAATTAATTGACTCTGAGGTAATAATAGCTGAAAGACACTAGCGATCGCACAACCAATAATTAATAATCCCCCTAATTCCAGCGCTTCATCGATAAAGTTATCGAGAAATAACTGCACAGAAATTGGCCAAGCTTGCCTATCTCTAGTTTTATACTCATAAACAAGACTGCCGACTCTTTGTAGGGGTTGACTGGCTGCTTCCTCCGGTAAAAAACTACCGGAAAGAACTAAACTCGATTCTAGGGGAATTTCGCTATCGGTGCGGGGTTTTTCCAGGTAGAAACTAAAGAGAGTACCGATAACAATTGCCATTAACCAGACCGAAAGCGATCGATAGAAGAAAATACTAGAATAGCTGAAAGTCTGCCAAGTTAGCCAAAGAGTGACGATATTTAGGGTAGGTGCAGCGGTGAGAAAGCTAAACACCACCCCCGGGGGTACTCCCTCTAATAGCAATCTTCTAGCGACGGGAATCGTGCCGTATTGTCCGACGGGTAGGATTAATCCGATGGCACTGCCAACGATCGCTCCTAAGACTCGATTACGGGGAAATATCGCCGCTAATCGCTGTTTATTGACGAAAACCAGCAAAAAACTGGAAACGGCTGTCCCCAAAAGTAAAAAGGGAAGCGAGGTCAAGACTAAACTAAGAAAAAAAGTAACAGCGATAGAAATTTGATTCATGAATAGGGTTCAAGATCGGAAGCTATCCTACAAAATAGCAGATAAGGTAAAAAGTAAAAAGAGCGGTTTTAGATGCAACAACTAGGTTAGTTTGTGGAAATCAAAAATTAAAAAGAACGTAAAGCGATTAATTGTGCCTCAGCTTTATGAAGGGATTCTAACCATTCTTTTTCGGGATCGCTATCAGCAACTATTCCCGCTCCCACTTGTCCCCAAACGGTGTTTAAATTCCCTTGAGCGGTCATTAATAGGGTACGGATGAGAATATTCAAATCTAAATGACCCCGTAGGTCAATATAGCCACAGGAACCGTAGAATAAATTGCGTCGCATCGGTTCCAATTCTTCGATAATTTCTAGACAACGAACTTTCGGACAACCGGTAATTGTTCCCCCGGGGAAAAGAGCTTTAATTAAATCAATAGCATGATACTTTTTATCTAATTTTCCTTGAACATTACTGACCAAGTGCATCACGTGACTATAACGCTCGATCGTCAGTAATTCATCAACATAAACCGATCCCCATTCACAAACTCTACCGAGATCATTACGTTCTAGATCCACTAGCATAATATGCTCGGCCTGCTCTTTTTTATTAGTTAATAGTTCCTCGGCCAATTGTCGATCGAGTGCCTCGGTTTTACCCCGGGGACGGGTTCCAGCGATTGGTCTAGTGCTGGCTATTCCCCTTTCTAATTTGACCAATCTTTCAGGAGAACAACTAATCATTTCTCCCCAAGGGGTGCGCCAATAACTAGCAAAAGGAGAAGGGTTAATCTGTTGTAAACTGTGATAAATTTGCCATCCTTTTGCCCTAGTTGTGCTTTGAAATCTTAGGGATAAATTTGCTTGAAAAATGTCGCCTTTTCTGATATAATCTAGGGCTTTTTTAACAGCTTTTTCGTAGTCGAGTTGAGAGGTATAAAAGATTAAGGGAGAGGGATGGGGATCGATAAACTCAAAATCGGGGTTAGTGGTTAAAGATTGTTCGTATTTATCTAAATCTTCGGGTTTAGTGGCAGCTAACCAGAGAATTTGTGCTTGGTGATCGAGAATGGCAAAACTATCCGGTTCATACCAATAAGCGACGGGAAAAGGGAGAGTATCAGCTTTCCTGTCCGGTAATTTTTCTATTTCCCAAGCTAAATCGTAGCCTAACCACCCCAACCAACCGCCATGGAAGGGAAGATGATCGGGAAGATGATCGCATCGGGTTTGGGGGAGTAAACTGCTTAAAAAGGGCAAAATTTCCCCTAGTGCGGGGGTCCAAAGCTGACGCGGGGAACCAGCACAAAGAGAGTAACGGGAAAGGGAATTACCCGGATAGGGACTTTCTAGTAAAGTGGCGATCGCATCTTGGCAGAATAAGCAGGCAAAAACCTCGGAACCAGTGCGCTGATGCAGAGGAAGCGATCGCCAATGCCATGCTAAAGGTTTTTGCATCTAAAATCGCGGGCCAAAATAGCTGGGAAATTGGGTATAACTGGGGTTTTGGTGTTAGTTGTGGGGGAGTTGATCTTTCCTATCTGCTAACACCTATTATCTTAGTCCTAAATGTTTGCTGGCTCCTAATTATCCCCGATAATCGAGGTCAATTTCTTTAGAACCGCCGCGCTGTAATTGGCCTAATAATTCCCCTAACTGACTCCAAACCAAACCACCAATAAAGATAGTCATGGGGAGAGAGATAGCGTAGGCAACCCAACCATTGAGAATAAATATATCTAATCCCGAGGCCAGGAAAAGACAGATTCCTACACAAATACCAATAAAAGGAATTTGTAAGGAACTGGATTTTAAAAGATTTTGATCGTCTGAACCTTTACTTTTATACCAATTGTTAACCACTTGTTTGAGACTAGCTTCAAAAGCGGCCCCGCAGGTAATACCGATAAATAAACCGGCAAAAACTAGAAAATAGGGCGGTTGGGGCAGAAAATAATAATCCATAGAAAAAGTGATTAACCGATGATGACCTTAAACACTTTAACGCGAACTGGTTTCTCGCGGAAGGACAGCGGCCACACCTTGGCTGGATAATTCCCGAAAAGCGCTCATGGCCACATCCAGGAGTCGCCGCGGTTGCAATTCTCCTTGAATTAAACCCCAGAGACGTTGTACTTCGGCCGTGTGGAGACGGTCATCTTCCGTCAAAGCTAATAGCAATTGACGACGCAGATAACGACCTTCTTCCGAGAGAAGAAAAGTGATGCCTAATTGCGCGGTGGGCAGTAAATCGAAGTTACTTTCCGATCGAGCCATTGTAATCATGTTTTCTAGGCGTTGCCACTGGAATTTACCATTTTTGAACAATACATCCAGTAAACGCCGCCGCAGTTGGGGCGATTCCCCGGTCAGGAGACGTTTAGCGACGTAGGGATAGGCCACTTGGACAATTTTGAAGTCAGGATCGAGGGTAAGGGCCACCCCTTCTTGGGTGACGAGGGAACGAATAATCAGGGCGAATTTGGCGGGAATCCGGAAGGGATATTGGTACATCAATTCGGAGAAATCATCGGTAATAGTGCGGAAATTGAAGTCACCGACCCTTTGACCGATGGCATTGCCTAAAACCCGTTCTAGAGCCGGAATAATGGGTTTTATATCCGTTTCTGGGGTTAAAAATCCCAGTTTGACAAAGTTGGCGGCCAGGTTTTCGTAGTCTTTGTTAATTAAATCGACGACGCAACTAGCGAGGGTTTCTTTAGTTTCCTCCTCTAACTGGTCCATCATGCCAAAATCGATATAGGCCATGCGACCATCAAAGGTGGCGAAAAGATTACCAGGGTGGGGATCAGCGTGGAAAAAGCCGTGTTCGAGGAGTTGCTGTAATCCAGAGGTTACGCCGATTTTAACGATACTATTGGGGTCTAATCCTAAAGCTTTGATATTCTCGGTATCGGTGAGTTTATAGCCATCAATCCATTCCAGGGTGAGGACGCGGCGACCACTATAACGCCAGTAGATACTGGGAACTTTAACTTCGGGGTTATTTTGGAAGTTGGTGGCGAATTTTTCAGCGTTGCGACCTTCGTTTTGATAGTCGATTTCCTCAAAGAGTTTGGTGCCGAATTCATCGACAATCAGGGTGAGGTCGTGGCCGAGATTGAGGGGTAATAAACGACCGAATTTTTGAGCAGCCCAGCGCATTAGGTATAAATCGAGGCTTAAAAGCGACCGCAGCCCCGGTCTTTGCACTTTAACGGCTACTTCTTCGCCGGTGGGTAGAATCGCTTTGTAAACCTGTCCTAAACTAGCGGCAGCCACGGGGGTGGGGGATATTTCTCGATAGGCTTTTTCTACAGGCATCCCCAATTCTGTCTCGATAAGGGCAAAAGCGATGTCGTTATCGAAGGGGGGAAGTTGGTCTTGCAGTTTAACTAATTCGTCTAAAAAGTCTTTGCGAACGAGGTCGGGGCGGGTAGAGAGAGCTTGACCGACTTTGATGAAGGTGGGACCCAAACGGGTGAGAATTTGCCTAAGTTCGCTGGCACGCTGGTATTTATTGGCTTCTTCTTGCTTTGTCCATTTGTCCCAGAGGAGACTGAGGAGAAATAAACCTAAAGACCAAGTAATCACGAAAGCGCGACCGAACAATTGCCAAGGTTTGTAACGGTATTGTTGAGCGATCGCTTCTGCACTGTAAGGAGTGAACTGTGTTTCTTCTCGTTTCCGGTCAGTTTGACTGTCTTGATGCCGACTCACTAGCTATTCTCTATATATCTTACGCCACTTGATATTGTAGCTAAGTTCTCGACATCAGTATACAAAACTACACATTATTTAATAATTGTTATAATTCCCTGAGAAATCATAAGTATTTATGGCTGGACTGCCGGGGTGAGTTAGGCTACCCTAACACCCCCAACCAGATATTTAAGCAATTTCATCGGGATTAATGCCCAATTCTCGCAGCTTTTGGGCTAATTTTTTCGCCCGTTGTTGTTCTCTTTCTTTGGCTAATCTTTCCTGTTCTTTGGCTAATCTTTCCTGTTCTTTGGCTAATCTTTCCTGTCGGGCCGACTCTTGAGGGGTGGGAACCAATTCACCTGATTCGGTGAAATAGCGCAATTTATTGGCAAAAATCCCTAAATATAATCCTAGTTGCTTACTCCATAAATAACCGTTTTCATTGGGGGTAATCGGTTGGTATTGTCCCTCGATTAAAGTGAATCCTTGCCATTCTAAAGTATTGGGATCAAACCAAAAATATTCAGGAGTCCGGAAAGTATGCTGATATAGTTCCTTTTTGGCTTTTCTGTCCACATTAGCGGTGGAATCGGAGAGAATTTCGATGATTACATTGGGATATTTACCCCCTTCTCCCCAGACAACCCAACTTTTTCTGGGACGTTTCTCTGTATCTAAAACCACGAAGAAATCTGGTCCACAAAAATCTCGCTGTTTCAGTTGTCTTTCGTTATAATAAATAGTCAAATTGCCCGAGGCATAGTAATCGTTTCTATCTTGCCAGAGCCAATCAAGACAAGATAATAATAAAATAATTTGTTGTAAATGCAGATCACTTTCCACGGGTGGTTCATCACTCCATAAATCGGTGGGAGGACAGACAATATCGGTAGCAATATCTAGGGTTGTCATCGTTTATAAACCCATTGAGTCAATTTTGGTTGATTCGAGCAACAAGGCACAATCAATACAATTATATTATAAGTCCGATCGTTTTGCTTGGCGGGAAACTTTCTGCTAGAATTGGGCGTTACTTTCGGTTTTATCACTCAATCCAAGCTTTTGGGGGGTTCTACCCCCCAAACCCCCCGTTGGGGGCGTGGCGCCGCCCCCAAACCCCCCGCGCATTAGGTTAACTGTGAGATGCTTACACGCGATTGTTCATATTTTTGTACCAATTTAAGAGTCCCTGATAATTGCTGATTGTCGGTATTTCTGCAAATGTGGGATGCACTCCTTAATCTTCCGATCAGTCTTAGGGAGATTTTTGTCAAGTCTGAACTCGAATTACTTAACAATTCGGTGAAGGTGAATCAACGAGAGCCGTCAAACTTTATTAAGGGGGGGTTGCCCTCAATCCCCTTCGTTTAAGGACTTATAAAAACCAGAAGAAAGCCACTAAAATAACAGTGAGAGTGGCGGCAAAAATGAGAGCGTATTCAATTTTTTGATTGATAATACCAATAACCATGACTAGGGTAATTGCCAGAAGAAACACACCGATATAGACTAGATCTTGAGAACCTGAATTAACTAAATTATTATTTAAAGTCGGTGTGGGTGTGGGAGTTTGTAGAATTGTTGATGAGAGACTAATCGTGGAGGTAATGAACATAAATATTTATGACTACCATAGAACTAATTTTATACAGTAAACTGGACTGTCATCTTTGCGAAGGGTTGCTAGAGAAACTAGAAAAAATCCGTCCACCGGAGTGGAAGTTAGAAATTAGGGACATTACCAGTCGAGAGGATTGGTTTAACGCTTATCAGTACGAAATCCCCGTTCTCTGTCAAAAACTGGCCACGGGGGAAAAGATCCTCCCTCGTCTTTCCCCCCGGGCAAATGCCGAACAATTGGCCCGTCTTTTAGCCAATAATTTAACCTAGGGGCTAATTACCCGGACTAGGAATAACGACCGGACTCGGAGAGGGAGAAGACTGGGCGACTGGTTGCGGTTTGGCTGCGGGTTGAGTTTGATACCATTTAAAGTGTTGGTAGGCCGTGCGCGATATTTGTTGAATCAGAGTCCTAGCGTTGCTATCATTGTGGGGACGTTTCACCATCACTGCTCCTAGATAGCGTTTCCCGTTGGGCATATCAATAATACCCGCATCCCCTAACATCGAGCCAATATCACCGGTTTTATGGGCAATATCGGCGGATTTCTCGATACCTTGAGGCAGCAGGGTACGAGTGCGCGTTTCCTGCATAATATTTAATAGACGATCGCGGGAACGTAAACTGAGTAATTCCCCTTGATTAACTTTTCCTAAGATTGTCACCAAATCTCTCGGACTTGTGGTATTGGTTCCTTCCAAGTCTGGTAAAGGGTTATTAATTACCGTACTGGTCAAACCCCAAGCTTGAAAACGCTGATTAAGAGCCTTTTTGCCGCCCATACGCTTAATTAACATATTAGTAGCGGTATTATCGCTAATTACGTTCATTTTAGTGGCGGTTTCTAGGGCAGTATAGGTTTTATTCACTCCTAGATACTGCATATCCCCGGATCCACTGGCCAGGACATCCTTACTGGCCACAAGGGGTTCATCGAGACGAATTTTTCCCGCGTCCACATCTTCAAAAAAGGCCACCAGAATCGGGATTTTAATCGTACTAGCGGCGGAAAAAATAGTATCTCCGCGAAAATTAGCGTAAGCACCGTTATCGAGGTCAATAAATAAAGCTCCCGCCTGTAATTTCGGATATTTTACCGCTAAAGCCTGTAATTTCTGGTTGAGGCTGCTGAGATTTTCGTTTAAAACTAACTTGGTCGGTTTTGGGGTGACGGGTTTGGGAGTCGGGGAATTAGTAGCGGTGGGTTTTGGGTGTAGGGGTAATTTGCTCGGATCCACCACCGTTAAAACCGTACCAGCGATCGCACCTAAACCGACACCAAGGATAGAGAAGCGAAGAACCTGAAGGAGAAAAGAAGCGATTAGGTTAGGTTTACGTTGTTTTTTCGACTTTTTAACGGGTACAGGCCTTTTTTTATTGTTTGAGTCCATGGACCTAGGGGACCCAGGACCGGATTGGACTTTAGTAGGACGACGAGTTACTTGACGAGTCACGGTTTTCCTCAAGGGTATCCAGATTTATTATCGATCGCTAGGAGAATTTTTTTTCTTGCCCTTGAGACTATCAAGACCGAGAAAAAGTTGCCCGATACTTTCAATATGACCGATAATACCCCGCAGCAGGGCTAATTCCTCCACAGTGGGACGGGCCCGATGATAAAATTGCCGGAATTTCTCCATCCTAGCGGCGGCGGTGTGGGGGTAAAGATAGCCAATTTTGAGCAAAAAGCTCTCCAAGTGCTGATAATAGCCTTCTAGAGCCTCAAAAGTGGCATTAGGGAGCATTTCTAACGGGGGTTCGAGCCTATTTTCCGTCGCCATTTGGTACAGTTCGTAGGAGCAAACCGCCACCGCTTGGGCGAGATTGAGGGAGGAATATTGAGGATTAGCGGGAATACCGACAAAACGCTGGGCATGGTTCAGTTCGCTGTTACTTAAACCCCGGTCTTCTGGCCCGAAAATTAGGGCCGATTCCAGGTTAGGGGTGAGTAACCAGGGTAAGGCGGTCCGGGGTGTTTCCAGGGGAGTATTCAGGTGACGGGGTTTTGAGGTGGTGGCAATGATGCGATGACAACCCTGCAAAGCTTCCCCCAGGGTGGCTACCTGTGAACAGTTTTCTAGGACTTCAATCCCGTGTACTGCCATGCGACGCGCTTCTTCTGCAAGGATATCACAGGCGGGATTGACGATAATTAAGCGACTTAAGCCCATATTCCGCATAATTCTGGCAGTGGAACCCACATTTAAGGCTCCGGCTGGTTCAACTAAAATAATTCTCAGGCGATCGAGTGGGGAACTCTGATTATTTTCATCTACACTCATAGATAAGGCGCAGTTTTTGACTTTTTAATTTTAATCATGGCACGTCAGCCCTCGAAGTCCGATCTTCCCAGTAAAATTTGTCCCGTTTGCGGTTTATCGTTTACTTGGCGCAAAAAGTGGCAAAACTGTTGGCATGAGGTCAAATACTGTTCAGAACGCTGTCGTCGTCGCAAGTCCTCGGTGAATCAGTAGATATCCTGCAAACAGCAAAAATCTTCCCTTAGGTGAGGAGACGGGAGACAGGAGACAGCTTATCAGGGATCAGATTTGAGTTTTTAGTTCACTGTTTACTAATCCGGTGAAAAAGCGTTCGACTGACGGCTGACGGTTTAGATGGATAATTAATTAAACCTCTTGCATAATTAATTTTTCATGGTTCAAAAACGGCAAAAGTAAGGATTAAATGGCATAAAATCTGTAAATAGACCATTTAATTGATTATGATTCATTCTTAATTCTCCTGACTACTGACTACTGGCTACTGACTCCTAACCCTAACAACGATTTTGGATTTCTGCAAGAGGTCTATTGTTTTAGGTACTCTATTAGCTTTTAATTTTACGGCTAATTTAGTAAGCTGATACTTGGCTAAATTAACTTTTTCTTAAGAGAATCTCAATGCACATTGCCTGGTTAGGAAAAAAATCTCCTTTTTGCGGTAACGTTACCTATGGGCGAGAAGTGACTAATTCCCTGCTCGATCGAGATTATCAAGTCAGTTTTCTACATTTTTCTTCCGAAAAACCCACCGTAAGCGATTGGCCCGACTTTTACGACGAAATCACCCTGCCACGTCTCTATAGTTCCCAAGTCTATACTATTCCCACCCTGAAATCGAGTCGGGTTCTACAGGATAAACTCAGGGAACTGAAACCCGATCTAGTTCATGCGTCCTTACCCCTGTCTCCCCTCGATTTTCTGCTACCAGAAATTTGTGAGTCTTTAGATTTGCCTCTGGTGGCGACTTTTCACCCGGCTTTTGATAGTAAAATTCGCAATCTCATCTCCAGTACCCAATTATTAACCTACCAACTACACGCCCCTTTTTTAGCTAATTACGATAAAGTAATTATTTTTTCCACCTCTCAACGGGATTTTTTAGTTAAATTGGGAGTTCCCGAAGAAAAATTAGCAATTATTCCCAATGGGGTTGATGTTAATAAGTATTGTCCAGGACCATCGAATATTAAAGCTCAATATAATGCCGATTGTTTATTTATTTATCTCGGTCGGATCATGCCGGAGAAAAATGTAGAATCTTTATTGAAAGCTTGGAAAAAAACCAATTTAGGGGGTAGATGCAAACTGCTCATTGTTGGCGATGGTCCGTTGACTCCTTCCCTCAAACCTTTTTATGGGGAAGAAGATGGTATTATCTGGTTAGGTTTTATCGGCGATGAAAATAAACGAATTGAAATTTTACGCGGGGTTGACGGCTTTATTTTACCCTCATTAGTGGAAGGTTTATCGATTTCCCTCTTGGAAGCGATGGCCTGCGGTGTTGCTTGTCTGGCTACGGATGTGGGTGCCGATGGGGAAGTGTTAAAAGGTGCGGGAATAGTCCTAGATACTAAAGGACTAATTACCCAATTAAAAACTCTATTGCCCGTATTACGAGATCATCCCGAATTAACAACAATTTTAGGACAAAAGGCCCGTCAAAGAGTTTTAGACTCTTACACTCTCAGTAAAAATATCGATCGCTTACAGTTAGTTTATCAAGAAGTGTTAGCCCAAAAACAATCTTCTCTTAGCTACTTTCACTAAGGAATTTATATGACAATTGCCCGGACAATTTGCTTGGGATTTATTGCGGTAATTTTAGCGGGAACTTCCCTGTTGATGTTGCCTGTTTCTACCACTAGCGGCACTTGGAATGATCCAATTGTTGCCCTCTTTACCTCCACTTCTGCTGTCTGTGTCACGGGTTTAGCAGTGGTAGATACGGGTACTTATTTTTCTTTTTGGGGTCAATTATTTATTGCTTTATTAATTCAAGTGGGTGGACTAGGATATATGACCACTACCACTTTTTTAATGTTATTAGTTGGGCGAAAATTTGACCTGAGACAGAAGTTAGCGATTCAAGAATCCTTCGATCGACCTTTCCTACAAGGTAGTCAAAGTTTAATGAAATCAGTGATTGCTACTACTCTAGTTTTTGAGTTAACAGCAACTTTGGTTATGTTAACTGTCTTCACCCAAAAGTATGATTTTAGGTATGCGGTGTGGTTATCTTTATTTCATAGTATTAGTGCTTGGAATAATGCGGGTTTTGGCTTGTTTAAAGATAATTTGATGTCCTATCAGTCTTCAATTATTATTAACCTATCTATCACAGGGTTGATCATTTTTGGAGGTATCGGTTATCAGGTAATTATCGAGTTTTACACTTGGTTTATTCACCGCTTTCAATATAAACGAAAAGGCTTTGTTTTTTCCCTTAACTATAAAGTTGCTATCAGTACAACTATATTTTTGTTAGTGATAGGAACAGTGGCTTTTATCTTTACTGAACAGGGAAATACTGACACTTTAGCTAATTTATCATTTAAAGATAAATTGCTGGCTGCTTGGTTCCAATCGGTAACATCGAGAACAGCAGGATTTAATACCATTGATATTGGTAAAATTTCCGTAGAAGGTTTATCAATTACCATGGCTTTGATGTTTATTGGTGCCAGTCCTAGCGGTACAGGGGGCGGTATTAAAACCACAACTTTTAGGATTTTATATAACTGTACTCGCTCAGTTTTAAGAGGTCATGAAGAAGTGACTCTTTATCAAAGACGCATTCCCATGCCGTTAATTTTAAAGTCAATGGCGGTGGTTTTTGGTTCGGTTATAGCGATTATTATCTCCACTCTGGCTATCTCATTTGTGGAGACAGATTTTAAAATGATTCAACTATTTTTTGAGGTAGTTTCTGCGTTTGCTACCGTTGGTTTATCTATGGGGATAACCGCCGCTTTATCACCGATTTCTAAGTTAATTATCGTTTTTATGATGTATTTGGGAAGGGTAGGAGTTATACTTTTAATAGCGGCTATTATAGGCGATCCGAAACCAACAGCTATTAATTACCCCGAAGAAAACCTTTTAGTGGGATAATTAATATCAGTTATCAGTTACTGGCACTTATTGATACTAGCATTTTAAATGCGTAACAGCTTCACTTAAAATTATGCAATCAATTAAATTTTTTAGTGGTATGCGTCCCCAAAATCGTCAATTTGCCGTCATCGGATTAGGCAGATTTGGGCGCGCCGTCTGTGAAACCTTACGCAAACAAGGTTATCAAGTGGTAGCGACAGATATTGACGAAGGATTAGTAGCACAAGCGTTATCTGATCGAATAGTAGATAATGCGATCGAGCTTGATTCTACCAAACCTAATGCTCTGCGAGAAGCGGGAATTTTTGAAACCGATACGGTGATTGTCGCTATTGGTAAATACGTTGAACAAAGTATCATTACTACTCTCAATTGTAAGGAAGCAGGGGTTAATTTTGTCGCCGCTAAAGCCTCCACAGAAATCCATGGAAAATTACTAAAAAAAGTTGGTGCAGATTTAGTAGTTTTTCCCGAATACGATGCCGGTTGTGAGTTAGCGCACCGTTTAACTAGACCATCAATTTTAGAACGATTTGATCTCGATCCCGAACACAGCATTGTCGAGTTAAAAGTCCCGGAAGCTTTTCACGGTAAAACCCTAGCAGAGTTAGAAATTCGTAATCGTTATGGCTTAAATATTGTCGCTGTCGGTAATGCGGAAAAATTCAAGATTAACCCCAATCCCCAAGAAAGATTATACAAGGATTTAGCCATGGTGGTGATTGGTTCTAACCGAGATATTCAGCGTTTACCAATGTAGAATTTAGTCAAATAGATGAAGGCGATTTTTTAGCCGTTAGCCGTCAGCTTTTTTCTCCTGATATCCCTGATAACTGATAACTGCTTAATTTCCTCGCCAAAAGATAATCGAATTATTGAGAGGTTGGATGATAGTGCCAGGATAATAGAAAGCGAGAATTTGTTCGGGAGACCAACCCAAACGAGCTAAATTATAGGAACCAAATTGACTTAATCCTACCCCGTGGCCGAAACCGCCACCAATAAAGTTATAACCCTGGATCTGTCGATTGGTATCGTAGATAGGATCGATGTAGAATAGGGTACTGCGAGGCGGTCCTAAGGCACTACGCACCTCATTTTTATGCAGTTCCAAAATCCCCTTATCGGTTTGAATGGTCATAGTCAGAATCCGACCAGAAGGAGAGCGCTTAGTCACTTCCATCCGTTGGATTTTCTGGAAGTCGGCGAGGGGATGTTTTCTACGTTTTAAATAGGTTTCTAGGTCTTGACCCAAATCGGCTAAAGAAGCTTGTTTTTGCCAGCGAAAAACCCGTCGGCCCGTCTCATTAAAACCATCTTTAAGATTAATAAACTGGCGAAAAGTTGTCTCATTAGCGAGGGATTGTTTCGACAGATCCCAGACTCGATTAGGGGAGTCCACCACTGCCCGGAGATAAGGTCTTTCTTCCCCATCCCAAACATCACTAAAGAGGGCAGTTACTCCTCCGGTGGTGGAGGAATAAAGGGCATCCACTAACTCATTTTGGTAGGTTAAAACTAGGCCTCGCGTGGATGCGATCGCTTGATCAGCCCGGGGATTAGTTCCCGTCAATCCATAATAAACTTGACAATGGGTATCGGCACAGAGTTCGTAATTATCGGCTTGAAAACGGCGGAGATTGCGGAGGGCGTAGGTGCGGGCGATAATAGTTTGCGCTTGGGTGGCACTTTCTGGGGCATCATGACCGATTTCGTGGGGTACAACCCCGCGCAGGTAGGTTTCGAGGGGAACATTATTAACTAGGGTAAAAGTGCCGTAGGCGTTGGGCTGTAGGCCCATAGTTCCACCGTACAAACGTACCTGATCGGGGCTATGGGTGACTTGAATCAGGTTTTTTTGGCTCTCGATTTCCAATTCTTTGGGAAAATAGCGCACCCCGTTGATTTGGAAAGAAACTTGCGGCTTTTCTTTGAGTAAAACACTATTAATATAGGGTTGATTGTGGCCTTTGGTTTGCAAACTGGTCAGCAACCAACGTCGCACTAGGGGATTTTCATAAACTTCTCGCTTTGCCCAAACCTGCCAGCGTCCGGGTTGGGTAATTTCCACTTTAATGCCCATTTTTGCCCAATTTTTGGCGCTATTTTCGGCGGTTTCAAAGGTGGCGTGGTCGCTCAAAATGACTTTTTCTTGGAGAATGGGAGAAGCGAGGGGACGGGGAATAACTTCTAATTGTAGGCGATTGGTTTGCAGGGTTTGGGATTGGCCATCTTCTCCCACCATGCGGAGGGTGAGATTATCACCACTGGTACTACTGAGGGTTAATTTGTCCTTGGCTTCATCGCCAAAACGTTGGACAATGCCCACTCTCAGAAGTACATCCTTGGCTATAGCGGCAGGAATTAGGGTTAAACTGAGCAAGATCGCCGCAGTTATGGAACCGATGCTAATTATTGGTTTTTTTTCCTTGATTTTTAGCATAAAGTCAAGTATCTCTTAATAAGTTTTCATAAAAGTTGAGGATATTCAGAGATTATAGCAGCAAGCCGTTGGGGAAGTGGGGAAATGGGGAAGTGGGGAAGTGGGGAAGTGGAGAAATGGGGAAGTGGGGAAGTGGGGAAGTGGAGAAATGGGGAAATGGGGAAGTGGGGAAATGGGGAAATGGGGAAATGGGGAAGTGGGGAAGTGGGGAAGTGGGGAAGTGGGGAAATGGGGAAGTGGAGAAATGGGGAAGTGGGGAAGTGGGGAAGTGGGGAAATGGGGAAATGGGGAAGTGGGGAAATGGGGAAATGGGGAAATGGGGAAGTGGGGAATTTCAGCTAAAACCCTAAAACCCTAAAACCCTAAAACCCTAACACCCCAACCCCCAACCACCAACAAAGCATCTAACTTCCCCCATCGCTGATAATGCGTAAACGTACCATTTTTTGTCCACCTTCATCCAGTTCTACTTCGATCACTTCACTGGTTAAACTTTCCAAACAGGTTAACATCGATCGCAGATGGGGATTACTTGCTCCCGTATCCACATAAAGGCGATCGGACAAACTACCCAAACGTTTCCAAGTAGTATAAAGTTTAGCCACGGCTTGCTCTAATTGTGTGGCTTGTTTAACCAGATCCGCCGCCGTATTTAGACAATCGACGCGCAAAGCTTCTTCTAGAGCCATCTCAATATCTAAATTACCCCGTCGGAGAGTTTGTACTTGGGCCGCCGCATCGAGATATTTGGCTAAACTGCGTGCTTCCGAGGTGATTAATTTTACCGTATCTACATCGGGATTAGCGGCGATTTCTTGACGGAGAGTGTCGATATGAGTATCGGGTAACTTTTCTAATTCTTTCACTAGGGGAGCGAGATGACGCGCCGGTAAACTACCATCGCTGGCTTTTTCCTTCACTTCATCGGGTAGTAAATCTGAACTCATCGCCGTCCATTCATCGGCCAATTGCTTCACCTCCCGACGGGTAATTCTCTCCCCTTGTCGGGCTGCATCACTGACTAATTTTTGAATTTCGGGGGCAGATTTGGCCGTTTCTACGAAGGCCCGTTTACTAAAATTATTGATACTATCGGGATCTAGTTGTCCTTCTGCGAGGAGAGTATCAGCACTATTAGCCAATTGAATCAGAGCATAAGCTTGACTTTTAGTGATTTCTCGCTGTTTTAACCAGTTTAAAAAGCCCGTACCCCTACTATCACCGCCTTGCTTCTCCCGGTCGCGAATAGCTCGCAAAATTCGCCCCCGCCAGATTTCCGTTTGCAAATCAAAGCGATCGCAGACTTTCCAAAAAGAATCCAGTTGCTGCTGAAAATCATGATCTTGGATGGTTTCATCTTCGGGATCCGGCAGTTGAAAGTTAAACTCTAGAGGCGTTTCAAAGGCATCAATGATCGCGGAGGTGTCGGAGGGGAACGTCGCAGCATCAACCATAGGATAGACTCAGCAGTTAATCGGGCATTTTATCTTAACTCGCTCAGGCAACCCCCGACAAGCCAGTTAACCGTCAGCCACAGATAGGGAAGTGGGGAAGTGGGAATTATGAATTAGGGATTGGGGGGACTAGGACCGGTGACGGGTGCGGAAGGTGTCGTCCCGGTCGTGGGACTGGTGACAGGTGCGGAAGGTGTCGTCCCGGTCGTGGGACTCGGACTGGTGACGGGTGCGGGAGGTGTCATTCCGGTCGTGGGACTCGGACCGGTGACGGGTGCGGGAGAAATCGATGGATTGGGAGCGGGATGACGACCCAAGAATTGCCAAGCGATCGCGGCCAGCAAACCGAAGGACCCGACGGCGATCGCTACTACGAGTAGGGGTGAAACGGTAGTGAGTTCGGGGGGAGAAGTACGACTAGAAACCGAAGAAGATGCAGGGGGGGGAGTGGGTATTGCTGTCACCACTTCTTCTCCGGGGTAGGTGTCCCCGCTGTGATCAAAATCTTGGTCATTAAGATCGGGAATAATCCGTTCTTTGGCCTCAGCATAAACTAAAGGCGTGACAGGTTCAGCCGCAGGAACTACCCGACAATAAACTAGGGCGATGGTGGAGTTATCGTGACCGTTTTTCTGGTTAGCTAGTTGTAATAAACTTTCCCCCACGGCGGTTACATTTTTCTCTCCTCGCAAAAGAGGCACAATTTCACTGTCCCAGTATTGTTCTACCCGATCGTAATCACTCAAACCATCGGAACAGAGGAGAAAAACACAGTCTTGATCAATAATCAACCTCTGAACCGTGGGATGGAGATTAGTGGCGCTACTCATGCCCAAAGCTTGCACCAAGGCCCCGGCGTTGGGATACTGTATGGCATCACGATAGAGGAGATAGCCTAATTTCACTTCCCTGGAAGCGAGATCATCATCCACCGTCACTTGATGACAACTGTGGGGAGTAATCCAATAGATGCGGGAATCTCCCACATGGGCAACGTACATTTCCTCGGCATGGGCAAAAGCCATAACTAGAGTAGTACCCATGCGCTGACGATCTTGTCTTAACTCCTGATCATTGCGTTGACTGATTAGATCATTGGTGACACGAATCGCCTGTTCGAGGACAAGACTGTGACTATCGGGATAGACTTCAATATCAGTGGTGGGACTGCGATTAATTTCCCCAGGCAGGGTTTCGATCGCCAATTGAGCAGCAATTTCGCCCCCTTCCTGACCGCCGATGCCATCACAGACAATCGCCAGGGGATTTTGACCATTAGACAGGGTTATGGCCTGATTAGTCGGGGGATAACAGGCATCCTCGTTGTGTTCCCGCAGCGGACCGGTATCAGTGCAGGTGAAAATCTCATAGGTGCGTTCTTGACCTCCACCGTAGTGCTGTAGTGCATAATCGAGGATAGCGATCAGGGACTCTGGGCGATCGATCTCACCGGATTCTAGCTCTTGGGTCAGGGATGCGAGAAAATCTTGAATATTAGCGGCTGCCGTCGGGATCAGACCAGTCCACAGGGACCCTAAATCTGGTAAATTGGGAGCGGTAGCCTCGTCTTTGCTTAATTCTAGCAATTGCAGCAGCTGATTATTCACTCTCGTCAGCGAAGGGTTGAGCAGACTAGAGACTACAGCCTTTCTCTGAAGGGGATGCCAGAGTTTGGCCATTTGCCATAACCAGTGAATTTGCCTTAAATCGGAAGCTTGCGACCAAACTTCGGCTAGAGTGGGCAATAGTTCTGGATATATTAATTCTCCCGTTTCATCGAGGGGAATAGTGCCGTATTCCAACAGCCAGATGTCCATCATATTTAAGCGTTCATCGGGACTGGGAATATAGCCGTAGACTTGGGGAATGTGGAGATGGAAGGGTAACAATTTTAGGTAGAGGGAGAGCCAGCTAGGAGGTTCGTCCGGTGCTTGGGGTGCTTGAGCGGGTTTAGTATCAAGAACAATTTGTGGTTGTTTGACCAAATAACGATTATCAATTAGCTCGCCAACACGATAATAGGTTCTCACCCAATCACCAATCATCCATAAATAGCGCTTAACTAAAGGAGTACCGCATTTTTCACAGAATCTATTAGTGAGAGCGTTCGGGGCTAAACAGGTTAAGTTTTGACATTGGAGGTTTATCACGGAATCCATGAAAACTGCTTACTCCTAAAGCGCGGTTAGTATAGGTTACTAAAATAGCGTGTTTTTACCACGATGACTGTCAGTGTATTCTAGTGCCTCCTAAATTTTAATACTTGTCGCTCGATCGAGAATAATTAATGCTGACAGTGCCATCTCTATAGTTGTGTCTGGGGTGTAGGAATTATAAATTATGAATTATGAATTATGAATTATGAAGTGGGGAAGTGGGGAAATGGGGAAATGGGGAAGTGGGGAGGTGGGGAAGTGGGGAAATGGGGAGGTGGGGAAGTGGAGCATTTGGATGAAATTTCCCTAAACCCCTAAATCCGTATCACCCTGTCTCCTGTCTCCTGACTGATAACTCCTGACTCCTAACTCCTAACAGTTTCTAAATATTTTTCAACATCAGCAAAGAGCGAGTTTGAAAGCCGAGATTTTGGTAGAGATTAAGAGCATTGTTGTTATTGATGAAGACTTGTAAACCGATGCGGGTTTGTCCGCGACTTTTTGCCCAATCCTTAGCTCGATCGATTAGTGCGCTGGCGATACCTTGGCGACGATGCTGGGGATCGACGTAAATTAGGAAAATATGACCATAGCGATCGCCTGTCACCTGATCGACGGCACTCCCCATCCAGAGACAAGCGATCGCCGTTTGTTGTCCTTCGACGATCCACAGGGGAGTATCGAGGCAAAAAAACTGTCTGACTGTATCAGCTAGATGGGAGAAGTTTTTTTGTTCGGGAAAAAATTCTTCATAGGTGCGGGTGAGAAAATTAATGAGTAGATAGCGATCGCCCATTTTTCCCAGTCGCAGCCGATAATCTTCGGGAAGGTTAGCCATGCCAAGGATAAGAGAAAATTATGCCTAGGGATGGCTCGATCGGAGCGGGTGCCGCTAAATCTGCTGGTAAAAAAATCCGGATGCCAGTGGCAACCAGAGCAACTAAAAACACTAAGATAGTCAGGAACGGGGCGATATATTGTCGGAAAAAAGCCATAATTATTTGATCTCTAAACTGCTGTTCTTTCTATTTTATAGCGGTATTCGCTTGAGTGAGATACAGACAAAGTCTTGCCTGGACTGACTCATAGCTTGTTGCAGTATACCTCATTCGACTGCATACCGCTATAGGGATTGCCAGTTAAGATATCAGCAATTTTAAAAAAATTCGCCCAAAAAAAAGTGATCGGCATACCGATCACTAGAAACCGACAACTAGACTATGACTAAACACCGATTAAATCTAACGAAGGTGCAAATAGGCCGCCTCTGCTTCCAATTGACGCACTAAAGCTTCATTTCCCTGCGCTCTAGCTACTTCCAGTCGGTGTTGTAAATTTCTGCGGAGTGTTTCTCTATGAGCGACGGTGGCCTGTGTTAGGACTTGCTGACGATTTTTGTTCATGATGGACAGACTTTTGAGCGACTTAACTTACCTTATATCTAAATCATAACATTCTCCTTAGTAAACTGTATTTTTAGTTACTGAATTTAGCGTTAAGATTTATTAATGGTGTTGGCAACCCTAGGGACAAGTCGATGACGGAACAGGCACTAATAACCCTTACTAGCGATTTTGGACTACAGGACGGTTATGTGGGCATTATCAAGGGAGTAATCGCGGGAATTGCCCCCCATGCTCGAACGATCGATCTTAATCATCAAATTTCGCCCCAAGACCTCTACGCTGGTCGTTTTGTCCTCCTGAATGCCTATCAATATTTTCCCCAAGGCACTATTCATCTGGCAGTTATAGATCCGGGGGTGGGAAGCAAAAGACGCGGGGTAGGGATTCGTTTTGCCGGTGGTTATTTAGTTGGTCCAGATAATGGTTTATTTAGTGGCATTTTAAGTCAATATCCCGCTATATCTGCCGTTAATCTCAATAATTCTTTCTATTGGCGCACTCCTAACCCTAGCACTACTTTTCACGGTCGTGATATTTTTGCTGCTGTGGCCGCTTATTTGGCCCGGGGAGTACCCCTAGAAATGTTAGGCGAGATTATTGATCCCGATAGCTTGCAACAATTAGCGATCGCTGTTCCGCAAATCGAGGAAGATAAAATTAGGGGTCAAATTCAATATATCGACATTTTCGGCAATTTAATCAGTAATATTCCCGATTATCTCCTAGAGGGAAAAAATTGGTCAGTGCAGTTGGGTACAAAAATTATCCCCGCAAAAAACACCTACACTGATGTTCCTTGGGGGGAAATAGTCGCTTTTATCGGTAGTCACGGGGGGTTAGAAATTGCCGTCAATAGTGGCAGCGCCCAAAAGCAATTACACCTAAATATTGGCGATGCGATCGAGGTTAGAATAGATAGGAGTCAGGAGTCAGGAGATAGGAGTCAGGAGATAGGGTGATAGGGTTTTGGGGGTTTTGGGGGTTTAGGGAAATTTCAGCCAAATGCTCCACTTCCCCACTTCCCCACTTCCCCACTTCCCACTGATAACTGATATAGCTTTTTAATCAATTCTCATACTGATATCTAACCAAGTAGAACGGGTAATCGGGGCGCTAGTAGAAATATAATCTACTCCTGTTTCGGCAACGCTGCGAATGCGATCGAGGGTAATATTTCCCGATGCTTCTATTTTGGTTTTACTATTAAAATTGCGGATCATCTCCACAGCAGTTTGCATCATCTCTAAATCCATATTATCTAACATAATGATCTCTACCTCCTGCTGCAGGGCCTGATTCACTTCTTCTAATTGACTGGTTTCCACCTCAATTGTGAGAGGATAGGGCATATTTTGCCGTACACGACGCACTGCTTCCTCAATGCTGCCCGCTGCTTGAATATGATTATCTTTAATCATAATTGCATCATCTAATCCCAAACGATGGTTAATCGCACCACCGATACCGGAGGCATATTTTTCTAAAATTCGCAATCCGGGGGTAGTTTTGCGAGTATCCACCAATCTTGTCGGTAAATCGGCAATTTTCTCCACATATTTGCGAGTTTCACTAGCAATCCCACTCAAGCGCATGGCAAGATTTAAAGCGACTCTTTCCCCGATTAACAACGCATCGAAGGAACCTTCTATCTCGGCAATAACTTTAGACTTAGGGCAGAATTCCCCCTCGGCAACGGTGGGGGTAAAGTGAATAGTGGGGTTAAGCAGTTGAAAAACCCGTTCAGCTACCGGTAAACCAGCAATAACTCCCGCTTCCTTGGCAATCCAAGTAGCTTGACCGATTTTAGCATGACCGAAGAAAATTGCTTGGGTGGTGCGATCGCCTCTACCGAGATCTTCTCGTAACCAGTTTTCTAACAAGGGATCAAGGACTAATAGGGGCGGTAACATAGAATTTATCGAAACAATCGGGACGTATTTATTTTAAGTCTAGGAATGTTTGACCTTTTTGTAAACTTTCTTTAATTGAAACTTATCCCTTCATAGATTAACTCGATCGCACAGTGAAAATTGAGACTAGATAGAATAATTTCTTCCTCTTGACTATAGGCGCAGTAAAACCAAATTTTACCTTCACCGCGGCGATAAACCTCAACACTGATCGATTCGGCATCGACTAAAACGTATTCTTGTAAACTGGCAATCTGACGATAATATTGTAACTTTTTGGTGCGATCATAGTTTCCTGTGCTAGGGGAAAGCACTTCAATAATCACTTGTGGATGTTGAATAAAATTATGAGATTCTCTATCCCTATAATCGCAACTAATCACCAAATCGGGATAAAAATAACGACTATTATTAGCTTGTACTTTCACATCAGATACATTCACCCGACAGCCTCGCGGACGGAGATGAAGTCTTAAAGCAGTATAAAAATTCAAGGTAATATCATTATGGAGCAGACTACACCCAGTCATGGCGATAATTTCCCCATCAATGTATTCATGGCGCAATTCCTGTGTATCCTCCCATCCTAGATACTCTTCTGGGGTCATTTTTTCTGGGTGTTGAGGTTGAGCGATCATTTTTCTTTTTCCTTGTCAACTAACTAAATTAATATCCCATTTCCTTTTGATCTTAGAACATTTTCTCGCCCGAAGATTTAAGAATAGTCATAATTAAGCGGTGACTGATTACCCTAATGATAAGATAGAGACAGAAAGAATTATTGTCGCAGGTCGCTAAGATGACGAAAACAGTTGCCGATATCATGACTCCCAATCCCATCACCGTCACCGCTAACACTTCTCTGTCCGAAGCAGTGAAGATTTTAGCCGAAAAGCGGTTTAGTGGTTTACCCGTGGTGGATGACAATATGCGACTGATTGGGGTTATCTCCGAAACTGACCTTATGTGGCAGGAAACGGGAGTAGAAGCTCCTCCTTACATTATGCTCCTCGATAGTGTCATCTATCTACAAAATCCTAGCCGTCACGAGAAATTACTCCATAAAGCTCTCGGTCAGACCGTGGGAGAAGTAATGACCGATAAACCGATTAGTATCACGGCCGATCGCTCTTTGAAAGAAGCGGCCTCGTTAATGTATGATCGTCATGTGCGTCGTTTACCGGTGATTGAGGAAGAAACCCACAAAGTAATCGGTATTATCACTCGCGGCGATATCATTCGCGATATGGCAAAATCGGAAGCATAATGGCTTTTCTAGGGCAACAATTAACTAAAAGGTCTTGAACAAATGAATCAATCTCAGGAAACGGTTACTTATTCCCTAGAAACTATCTTGATGGGGATGGAGGGAAAAATTGATTCGTTACAAAAAGATGTGAGGGATTTAAAGGTAGGCCAAGCGGTGTTAACGGGAAAAGTTGAGGGAATAGAAAATCGACTAAACCCATTAGAAGGAAAACAAAAATATCAGTTTTGGGCATTAATTGTCCTCTTTCCCTTGCAATTTTTCTAAAAACTATCAGGATGAAGCGCCGTCAATTTCTCACTACTACTGCCCTAACTGCTGTTAGTTTTTCCCTAATTCCCAGAAAAGTTGTTAGTGCTAATTTTCCTCTAATTAAACCACCACATCTACAACCGGGGGATGGAGTGGGTATTATTAGTCCGGCGGGGGCAACTTTTAAAGAAGATGATTTGAATATAGTTATTGAAGCAGTTAAAGCTTTAAAATTAGTCCCAAAAGTTGGTCAATACGCTTTAAATCGTTATGGTTATTTAGCCGGTAAAGATAGGGAGCGAGCGTCGGATATAAATCAATTTTTTGCCGATGATACTATTGCCTTAATTTTACCAATTCGCGGCGGTTGGGGCAGCGCTCGTTTATTACCTTATCTCGACTACGATTTAATTCGCCGTCACCCGAAAATCATCTGTGGTTTTAGTGATATAACCTCTTTATTGTTGGCTATTTATGCCAAAACTGGTTTAGTTACTTTCCATGCTCCCAATGGCTTTTCTAGTTGGCGCACCGCTCAAACTGAAAGCTTTCGACAAGTTTTATTTTCTGGGGAAAAGTTGACTTTTAGAAATCTTCCCGATCCCGATGATGCTAATCGTTTAATGCAGGTAAAAAATCGCATTCAAACTATTACTAAAGGTCAAGCCCAAGGTAAATTAATCGGTGGTAATTTAACCACTTTAGCCTCAATAGTTGGTTCTCCCTATCTACCAGATTTTACCGGAGCTATTCTATTTTTAGAAGATATTGGTGAAGATGTTTATGAAATTGATCGCCTGTTAAATCAGTTAAAATTAGCGGGAATTTTCAATAATTTAGCGGGGTTTATCTTCGGTCAATGTAGCAATTGTAGTGCCAATAGTGACTATGGTTCTCTGACGTTAGAAGAAGTGATCCGAGAATATATTCAACCCTTAAAAATTCCCGCTTGTTTAGGTTTAATGATCGGACATTTAGAAATTATTGAAACTATTCCCATCGGTATTGAGGTAGAATTTGATGCTAATCGGGGAACAATTACTATGCTGGAATCGGCGGTTAGTAAGTAGGGTTGGCTGAATAAATCTAAAAACCTTGTTGGGTAAGACTTTTAGACTTTTTGGAAACCCAAAAGCAACATATCTGGGAGTGATCGGGTGGAAAATTCAGGTACTTTTTCCCTAAAAATTAGGTAATTGACCCCCTAAAAATCGGTAAAACCCTACACCCTACACCCCACACCCTACACCCCACACCCCACACCCCACACCCCACACCCCACACCCTCTTTCAAGTCAGAGGAATGTAGCGAAATATACGGAGCGGTCGAACCAATTTGTAATATATGTGGCCTATAAAATAGGATGATGCGAGCGTTGTCCACACTTGCATCGGGAGGGAACCGTGACGACTTTTCTGGCTTCGCTCAATTTACTGCCTTCTAGTTCTCCCGCTGCCAATTTTCGGACTGGAGAATGGACTTTTCCCACACTCTACTCCACTCTTGCTCCCGCTGCCCTAGCAGATTTAGTTTTTTCTCGTTACGAGATTGATGTACCGAAAAATTGTCAATTTTGGCATCGGGGTTTAAGTGATGTGTATCTCCTCGAAACCATGACCACTCCTTACATTTTGCGCGTGTCTCACTGCCATTGGCGCAGCAAAATGGAAATCGACTTCGAGTTAGAATTATTAGATTATCTTGATCGCTCTCAGGTTCCCGTCGCCGCGCCAATTCGCAGCAAAAACGGTGATTTATCCCTAGAAATTAATGCTCCGGAAGGGAAACGTTACGCCGTCCTTTTTCCCTATGCTCCAGGAGGAATTGCTATTGGGGATATAGATATAGAACAAGCCTATCATTTAGGGGCGATCGTGGCTAATTTACATCGGGTGACAGCAGATTTTCAGCCCCTAGCCTATCGTCATCCCCTCAACCTCAAATATCTTCTCGAGGATTCCCTGCAAATTATCGCACCTTTTCTGCACCAACGACCGAGCGACCTAGACTGTGTTTTAGAAACCATTGGGGAAATAGAGGAAGAAACCGCCAAATTACCGACAGAATCTCCCTATTGGGGCATTTGTTGGGGCGATCCTCATAGTGGTAATGTGCATATCACCCCTGATAATCAGATGACCCTATTTGATTTCGATCAGTGCGGTTATGGTTGGCGAATTTTTGATATCGCTAAATTTCTGCAAGTTTCCCTACAATCCGGCTTAAATCGCCAGATTCGCCACAGTTTTATCCAAGGTTACGATCAAACAGTGGCTTTAACTGATGGTGAATTATCTTGTCTTCAGTATCTCACCCAAGCGGCCTATATTTGGTCTTGGTCAATTAGCTTAAATAACCTGCGTTTAACTGATTATAGTCGTCTCTGTGCTAATTATTTTAGTAGCCGTTTGGCCATTCTCAAACGTTTAAGAACCCAAGAATGGGAATTATTCTAAGCAGCCTTAATCCTGTTGGTGACAGCGGTCCCTAACTAACCAAGATCAACTTTCTTGCTGGTCAATGGCCAAACCAGGGATCGATCCCTGTATGCTGGTAAGTATAGATAATCACTAGGTAAAGACTTTCTTCTCCATCTGCCAAAAGTGAAGCAGGCTTTACCGCTCTTGAATAGTCTCTCACAGCCTTACAGACAGATGGTATTATGTCCAGAAGAAAGAAGAAGTTTCCCTGTGGTCACAAGGGTTATGGCCAAGTCTGCCATCATTGCGCTCAACTAGATGCCGCTTGGGAAGAAAGAAAACGTCAAAAAAATGCTTGGGAAGCCACTTTTTCCCAAGATCCGATCGATCTGCGGGAATTACCGAAAAATGTGGTCCTTAAAGCTAGGGAAATCCTGCAAGGATTGCAAAATCACCGCAATTATCGAGATTTCCATGGTAAACGATTGCGACACGATCGCTTTATTATCAGTATCCCCGTTACCCGCAATTATCGCCTCATCTGTCGCGACTACGGCAATCTCCTCGTTCCGGAAGCGGTGATCTCTCACGAGGACTATAATGTCTGTAAACCGGGTAGGTGAAGCTAATCTTTAGTTTGCTTGGGAAGATTTATCGCTGTTTATATCTTCCCAATCTGGCAGCCAATTTTGATCGAGAATCTCCTCTAGACTAGCTAACAATTCCACGGGGAAAATACTGGCATCTAATCTGGTTTCGTCAATCATCAGATTGCAAGCATCGAGATAACATTTTGCTAAAATTTCCCTTAAATAGGACTTTAAACTGGGACTATCTGCTAAAAGATCAGCAATTTGTAGGCGAAAATTCCTAATTTCTTTTTTCCATGCTGCTTGATTGTAATCTCGTTGGGATTGCCAGTAGGTTAACTTCAGTAAATGTTCTAGAAGTCGAGTTAAGAGACTCTTAAGCGCTCGTCGATTATTTTTTCCCAAATCTGCCAACTCCTCTAATAAATTCTGCCAATCTACCGCTTTAAAATCGCCTTGACGCAATTGGTTAATAGTATTTTCTAACCAAAGTTGATAATCGCTATCGTAGAGATTTGGGATGGTAATATTCATGATTTTTTACTCCTTAATTGCACTTTTCAGAATCATTGCTAATATCTCCCCAATCTGGCAGCCAATTTTCATCGAGAATCTCCTCGAGATTAGCTAACACTTCCACAGGGAAAATACTGGCATCTAATTCGGTTATATCAATAATTATCTCCCGAGCATCGCTGTAACATTCCTCAAGTATCTCGGATAAATAGGGTTTGAGACTGGGACTATCTCTCAGTAAATTGCCAGTAAGTTAACTTCAGTAAATGTTCTAAAAGTCGAGTTAATAAACTTTCTAATGCTCGTCGTTCACTTTTTCCCAAATCTGCTAACTCCTCTAATAAATTCTGCCAATCTACCCCTTGAAAATCTCCCCGACGCAATTGGTTGATAGTGTTTTCTAACCAAAGTTGATAATCGCTATCGTAGAGATTTGGGATGGTAATATTCATCATTTTTTACTCCTTAATTGCACTTTTCAGAATCCTTGCTGATAGCTTCCCAATCTGGCAGCCAATTTTCATCGAGAATCTCCTCTAGACTAGCTAACACTTCCAGAGGGAAAATACTGGCATCTAATTGGGTTTCGTCAATAAGCAGATTGCGAGCATCGAGATAACATTCTTGTAAAATTTCCCTTAAATAGGACTATTGCCAGTAAGTTAACTTCAGTAAATGTTCTAAAAGTCGAGTTAATAAACTTTCTAATGCTCGTCGTTCACTTTTTCCCAAATCTGCTAACTCCTCTAATAAATTCTGCCAATCTACCGCTTGAAAATCTCCCCGACGCAATTGGTTGATAGTGTTTTCTAACCAAAGCTGATAATCGCTATCGTAGAGATTTGAAATAGTAATATTCATCATTTTAAAAATGGGGAAAAATCAGGAAATAAGGTGCAGGTATCTAAACTATAGGAGAAATTTGGGGCTAATCAATCAGCTAGTTTTGCCAGTTTAGCCGAATTATCCTCTCGATCACATCTAACTGCGAAAAAAACCGCCAAAAAGAGTGATAATAAACCTAGCTATTCCCAGAGTAACAAGGAAAGCCCGATGGTGAAAACAGTCATAGGTGTCGATTTAGGTGGAACCGCTATTAAAATTGGTAAATTTGACCGAGAGGGCAATTGTCTCGAATCTCTCACCTTACCCACTCCCCAACCCGCTACACCCAGAGAAGTCGCCCATACCATACATCAAGGCATTTGTCAAGTAAATTTAGATAAAAGTTGTCAGGCCATCGGTGTGGGAACGCCGGGGCCGACGGATGCTCAGGGGAGAATTGCCAAAATAGCGATTAATTTGGCAGGATGGCGGGATATTCCCCTGGCCGATTGGTTAGAAGAAAGTGCGGGAATGCCGACAATTTTAGCCAATGATGCCAATTGTGCCGGTTTAGGGGAAGCTTGGTTAGGAGCGGGCAAACGGTTTCAAAATTTGATCCTGTTGACCTTGGGGACGGGAGTAGGAGGGGCAATTATCCTCGATGGTAACTTATTTGTGGGCGGCAAGGGAACGGCCGCAGAATTAGGCTTAATAACCCTCAATTTTGACGGTCCATTGTGCAATAGCGGTAATCAGGGTTCCTTAGAACAATACGCCTCCCTGCAAGCTATTCGCCGGATGACTGGCAAAGAACCGAAGCAATTGGCCGAATTGGCCGAAAAAGGCGATCAAGAGGCTTTAGAATTCTGGCAGGGTTACGGTTGTTTACTGGGGGCTGGTATCGCCAGTTTACTCTATGTTCTCACCCCAGAGGCGGTAATTATCGGCGGCGGTATTAGCGCCAGTGCTAAGTTTTTCTTTCCCTCTCTCCTCACAGAAATCGAAAGACGGGTTTTACCTAGTTCCAGAGAAGGATTAGAGGTATTAACGGCCGAGTTAGGTAATCGCGCCGGGATGGTGGGAGCTGCTAAATTAGCTTGGCAATTAGTGGACTTGTGCGGGGAGTCTATTATGGCTGGGTCTGACTAAAATTGTCTGACTTGAAAGAGGGTGTAGGGTGTGGGGTGTAGGGAAAGAAACCTCTTTCATCTGTGGGGGTGAAAATTTTTTCATCAGGACTGACTTAATGGTGAATGATTAAATGGCGATCGCAATCGCTGCTCACCGCTCCTTGGCGCTGAAATTCGCCTAATAAACGCGTTACTGTTACCCTTGTAGTACCGATAGCATTGGCGAGATTTTGATGGGTTAAACGGACCTTTAAACGACTGCCTTGGGCGATTGGTTCCCCCATTTCCCGCTTTAATAACTGTAGTAACTGCTGAAGACGTTCCTCCACTCGTTTGAGTCCTGCGATCGCCAGTAGGGATTCCGTTTGTTGTTGACGACGGATCATTTGATTTAACATCATCCTGGTTAATTCCACCGAGTTTTCCACTTCGGTGATCGTGTACCATTTTAGGTAAAGTTCCGACAAGGCTCTGGCGTGATAGGATTCCAGATGGGTCAAATTTAAGCCGAAAAAGTGGGATGAATGAACCCAACCTAGTAAAATTTCCTCTCCACTCTCAGATACTTGACTTAGTTGCGCTATACCCCGATAAACTTGCCAGATTCCATCAACCACCAGAGGAATATTTTCCCCGCGATCATAAAAGTGGAGCCGACGACTCTCGCTATAGTCTTCTCGGAAGGGTGAGACGTTGGGATTATAGGTCAGCAACATGATCAAAGTTCTCCTGGGTGAGGGGATAGCAATTTTAAACCCACTTTACTGTATCAAGGTAAACATTAGGTAATCCCCAGATTAACAGTTATCAGTTGACTGTTCACTGATTACTGTTCACTGAAATAACTTCCCCATTTCCCTCTCCCGCAGCTGAAAAACCTCAAGATCATTAATTTAAAGCATCTTTAAGAGCCGTGCGAGCGGCCAGATGATTGCGGGTTGAGGTGAGAATTTCCGATTCTCGTTGGAGACGACTGACTGTATCGAGCATTTCCAATAAAGCTTGTTGTTCCCCGGCCACACCGTAGAGATTACCGGCCACCCAGTAGGATAATTCCAGGGGAAGACTAGGCAAATCGTCGGGGAGTTCAATTTTTTGAGCGGTTAATTTGGCTGAGAGATGAACCACATCCCGCAGCAGTCGATCCACTTCTTTGGCCAGAGGTCGCAGATCTTGGGTGGTGGGGACATCTTCAATCCACTCCACTAAACCGACGCGATAGGGTTTTTCCCGGACGTATTCTAGGACACGGAAGCGCTGTTGACCGATGGTGAGAATTTTTAACCGATCATCTGGGAGACGTTGACAACGGACAACTTCCGCACAACTGCCGACTTTAGCGATTTCTCCAGTGGCTGGATCTACCATTAAGACCCCAAAACGGCGATCTTCTTCCAATATCGTATTCATCATAATCCGATAGCGAAACTCGAAGATGTGCAGGGGCAGCGGACGACCCGGGAATAAAACAACTTCGGGTAGGGGAAAGAGGGGTAATTCTCTAACGGCAATGGAAGAAGTGGCCATAGGTTTAGTAAAAAAAAACCGATCTTCTCTTATTTTTACACAATCCCCCCTGAACCGCTAGGTAAGGGCAAGAGACTCCGAGTCAGTATTCAGGAGCCAGTATTCAGGAGTCGGGAGATTGCCTTTCTTTATTCTCCCCACACCCCACATCCCACCTCAATGCACTTACTGCATGATATAAATGCCTAAACACGATGGTTAGCGGATTTCTGTTACATAAAATACAAAATTACCCAAGTTAAAAAGAATTAAATAACAAATAGAGACTAGGTAAATTACTAAATTTTTGCTAATGACGACGGTATTTTAAATAATACTTATTGTTAAATCCCGATTTCTTCATTTCTAACCCGCACCAACTAGAACAATTGCACCCACAGACCAGTAAGGAGATAGATTCGTGGTACAAGCACCTGAAAAAGATGGAACAACTCTCAATAAATTCGAGAAATTTAAAGCCGAGAAAGACGGATTAGCCATTAAAGATGAACTGGATCATTTTGCCCAAATCGGTTGGGAAGCGATGGATAAAACCGATTTAGAATATCGCTTAAAATGGGTGGGGGTTTTTTATCGTCCCGTCACTCCTGGCAAATTCATGATGCGTTTGCGTGTTCCTAACGGCATTATTAGCGGTGAGCAAATGCGCGTTTTAGGGGAAATCGTGCAGCGTTACGGTGATGATGGCAATGCCGATATTACTACTCGTCAGAACCTACAATTACGCGGTATTCGTATCGAAGATATTCCTGATATTTTCCAACGACTAAAATCCGTGGGCATGACTTCGGTACAATCGGGCATGGATAATGTCAGAAATATTACCGGTTCACCCATGGCGGGACTAGACGCGGATGAATTAATTGACACCAGGGAATTAGTCCAAAAAGTCCAAGATATGATTACCAACTGCGGTCAAGGTAATTATCAATTTAGCAATCTGCCCCGCAAATTTAATATTGCCATCGAGGGGGGACGGGATAACTCGGTTCATGCGGAAATTAACGATATTGCTTTTGTTCCTGCCTATAAAGAGGGAGAATTAGGCTTTAATGTCGTGGTAGGTGGCTTTTTCTCGGCTAAACGCTGTGAAGCGGCAATTCCTATGAATGTTTGGGTGAGACCGAATCAGGAAGTGGTGGATTTATGCCGAGGGATTTTAGAAGTTTACCGCGACAATGGATTGCGCGCCAATCGTCAAAAATCCCGTTTAATGTGGTTAATTGATGAGTGGGGAATCGAGGAATTCCGCACGCGGGTGGCTAATCACTTAGGTTATCCCTTGGCAACGGCTGCCGAAAAAGACGCAATCGACTGGGAAAAACGGGATCATTTAGGAGTTTTCCCCCAAAAACAGGAGGGATTGAGCTATGTCGGTCTTTGTATTCCCGTTGGTCGTCTATTTGCCGATGATATGTTCGATTTAGCCCGGATTGCCGAAGTGTATGGCAGCGGAGAATTGCGTTTAACCGTGGAACAAAACGTGATTATTCCCAATATAGCGGCTGAAAATATGCCGACTCTTTTAACCGAGCCTTTACTGGCTAAGTTTACCCCCAATCCCACTCCTTTACAACGAGCGCTCGTTTCTTGCACGGGGGCGCAATTCTGCAATTTTGCCCTGATTGAAACCAAAAATAAGGCTGTGGACTTGATTCGTCAGTTAGATGCCGAATTAAATATCCCCCGGGGTGTGCGGATCCATTGGACTGGTTGCCCTAACTCCTGCGGACAACCCCAAGTGGCCGATATCGGTTTGATGGGGACAAAAGCGCGCAAAGACGGCAAAACCGTGGAGGGAGTTGACCTCTACATGGGGGGTAAAGTGGGTAAAGATGCTCACCTAGGCAGCTGTGTACAAAAAGGAATTCCCTGTGAAGACTTAAAATCGGTGTTAACTTCTATCCTCATCGAACAATTTGGGGCGACACCGAAAGGTTAATTAACAAGTTTCTCGATACGCTGAATGGGGGGTTTATCCCCTCTTTTTTCTGTATCTCTGTTGGGTGAAATTGGCAAACCTCTTGCTATAGTAGGGGGCAGATAGGAGTAGGAAAATCCTTATATATTTTCCTTTCAGATAGGAATCGTTACTTCGCTTCAAATTGAGCTTGTTTACGAAGTAATTCCCCGATGGTTAAATTGGGTTGAGGTCGGCCATCAAAAACCGTTCCTACCTCAAATTTTTGCAACTGTACCCGTGCCAAATGATAGGCCTCATCCGGTAGGGGAATATAACCAATACTATCTAATAAATTGGGAACTCGATCGAGATAATATTTAACAAATTTCTCTAAAGCGGGATTCTCTTGGGCTTTTTGGGCATTAACATAAATAAACAAAGGACGAGATAAAGGCTGATATTTACTATCCTCGACATTGGTGCGAGTTGGTTCAATACCGTTAACTTTCAAAGCTTTTAATTTGTCCCGATTTTGTTCATAGTAAGCATGACCAAAATAGCCTAAAGCGTTGGCATCTTGACTGACGGCATTAACTAAAGCTTGGTCATCTTCACTAAAGTTAAAATCCCCACGACTGGCATCTTTGCCGTTAATTACCTCACTAAAAAAATCGTAGGTTCCTGAGTCTTTACCCGGCCCGTGAAGGGTAATCGGTTGGTCGGGCCAAGCGGGATTAATTTGATTCCAACGTTTGATTTTATTCTCGGCCGCTGGTTCCCAAATAGTTCTTAATTCTGTGGTGGAAATATCATCAACCCAATTATTTTGGGGATTGACTACCACGGTTAAAGCATCAAAAGCGATCGGTAGTTCGATAAATCTTACCTTATTAGCATCACATTCTTTTAATTCTTCCATAGAAATTGGCCGAGAAGCATTATTAATATCCGTTTCTCCCGCACAAAATTTTCTAAAACCACCGCCGGTTCCTGAAATATTAGCGTCAATTTTAACATCAGCCAAAGCTTTGTTAGGGGTATTAGCTTTAAAATCTTCGAGAACTTTGTCGGTAATTGGTGCTACGGTACTCGAACCATCGATTTTAATTGGTTTTAGGTCTTGAGGATTAATATTGGCACAAGCGGGTAAAAGTAGGGCAGTTCCTAGTATGGTTGCTACTACTTTGGTCGGACGAGATAGCTGAGTAAAAATTTCTAGCATAGGTGTAAAAAGGAGAAAGTAAAAACGGGTATTGGGGAGACTTTTCAGTTATCAGTGGGGAAGTGGGGAAGTGGGGAGAAAAAAGCTGAGGGATGATGACTAAAAACCTTAATCTTTTCTTTGTTGTTTTTACGTCACTACAATGGTAAGGAAAGAGAAAAACCTAATCTAAACTGGAAAAGTTAGCGGCCTTACCTGCGACTTAAAACTAATGTTTAGTCAAAATAAATAGTAAAAGAAGAACGTAGGTTGGGTTGAAGCATGAAACCCAACGCCCGCATGGGTTACGCTACCGCTAACCCATCCTACAAATAATTGTGCCTCCCTACTTAAAACTAATGTTTAGTCAAAATAGATAGTAAAAGAAGAACGTAGGTTGGATTGAAGCATGAAACCCAACGCCCGCATGGGTTACGCTACCGCTAACCCATCCTACAAATAATTGTGCCTCCCTACTTAAAACTAATGTTTAGTCAAAACAAATAGTAAAAGAAGTTGAGATTTTTGTCTAGTTATCGAGAAAACTTTTCTTGACAATACATTATGTTTTTTTATTCACTTCTTAACCTATTCTTTACCAAGCAGTGGTAACTTTTAGCGTAAGATTTAAGGCAGTTTACGGCTCAAAATTAATCCTATGCCCAGCAAAAACAGAACCCATTTACTAACAGCCTTATCCATAGCGACTTTAACAGCGACTTTAACCGCTTGTGGTGGCGGCGATACGGCAGGAACTAGCGGAGAGGGAAGCAATAGGATCGCCCAAGTTCCTCTACAAGGAGAGGTCGCCCTCAATGGTGCGGGCGCTTCTTTTCCTGCACCCCTATATCAAAACTGGTTTGTCACCATCAATCAACTATTTTCTAAACTACTAATTAACTATCAATCTACCGGTAGCGGGGCGGGAGTCGAACAATTTATTCAAGGTACGATCGATTTTGGCGCTTCCGACGTAGCCATGAGTGACGAAGATATGGCCAGAGTTAGCCGCGGGGTTTTACTGCTACCGATGACGGCGGGAAGCATCGTTATGGCTTATAATTTGCCCGGAGTAGAAGGGCTGAAACTAAGTAGGGAAGCCTATGTAGGCATCTTTTTAGGCACGATTACCCGTTGGAACGATGCCAAAATTGTCGCCGATAACCCCGATTTAAAACTACCCGATCAAGAAATTACCGTAGTTCACCGGGCAGACGGTAGCGGAACAACGGGAGTTTTTACTAAGTTTTTAAGCGCCGTTAGTCCCGAATGGAAAAAAAGCATCGGTGAAGGAAAAGCCGTACAATGGCCCACCAAAAAAGGTAAATTTCTCGGTGGTAGAGGCAATGAGGGTGTAACTGCCCTAATTCAACAAAATCAAGGCTCGATCGGTTATATTGAGTACGGTTTCGCTAAAAATAATAACCTGCCCATGGCCGCCCTGCAAAATCAGGCGGGTAAATTTGTCATTCCCGATGAAACCAACGCCGCTGCTACCCTCGCTAACGTTGAACTGCCTGAAAATTTACGCGCTTTTATCGTCGATCCGCCGGGGGAAAATTCCTATCCCATTGTCACCTATACCTGGATGTTGGTTTACAAAAAATACAACGATCCCCAAAAAGCTTTAGCAATGGAGGCGATGATTGAATTTGGACTTAACCAAGGACAAGAACAAGCAGCTCCCCTTGGTTATATTCCCCTACCGAAAAACGTTCGGGAACGAGTAGCCGCCGCTGCCGATGTCATCTATCCTGATTACACGATCAAGGTGGATTAGTCGCCGAAAAAATGTATTCAAAGTTACAATAATGTAGAAAGGCCAATTTCGACCTTAGCTACCGCAAACTAGCTGGATTTAAACCCTAATCATGAGTGCGCCCACAGTTTCGCCCGACTCAACTTTTAAAGAACGTCCAGAATCGGAAAAAATCCTCGATAAAGGCTTTGTTGGATTAACCACCGCCTTTGCCATCGCTATTGGGGTAATTTTGCTCCTAATTGCCCTAGTTATTTTTATTCGGGCTTTACCAGCGATTCAAACCTTTGGTCTGGGATTTTTGACCAGTAGCGCTTGGAATCCCGTGCGCGGTCGGGAAGAATTCGGAGTTCTGCCGGTTATCTACGGAACTCTCGTTAGTTCTCTGATTGCCCTCCTGATTGCTGTTCCCCTCGGTATCGGTTCAGCCATTTTTTTAAGCGAAGATTTTATTCCCTTAAATGCGCGGACAATTTTGGTTTTTCTCGTACAACTTTTGGCCGCTATTCCCAGTGTTGTTTACGGATTATGGGGTATCTTTGTATTGATTCCTATCCTCAGACCCCTTGGTAACTGGTTAAATGCTAATTTTAGTTGGATTCCTCTGTTTAGCACGCCTTTAGGGGGGCCGGGGATGTTACCGGCGGGGGTTATTTTAGCAATTATGATCCTGCCGATTATTATCGCTATCTCTCGTGACTCTTTGGCCGCTTTACCGCCGGATTTGCGGCAAGCTTCCCTAGGTTTGGGGGCCACCCGTTGGGAAACGATTTTTCGAGTCTTAATTCCTGCCGCTTTTTCCGGGATTGTCGGGGGGATTATGTTAGCTTTAGGGCGCGCTTTAGGGGAAACCATGGCAGTAACGATGATTATCGGCAATTCTAACCGCATTAGTGCCTCTATTCTCGCCCCCGCTAACACGATCGCTTCCTTATTGGCTAACCAATTCGCCGAAGCATCGGGAATGCAAGTATCAGCTTTAATGTATGCGGGTTTTGTTCTCTTGGTTTTGACCCTAGTAGTCAATATCTTCGCAGAATTAATCGTTAATCGCGTCAAAGCTAAGTATTAAGCCGTCGGTCGTCAGTTATCAGTTATCAGTTATCAGTTTTGAGTTTTAAGTTTTAAGTTTTGAGTGATCAGTATGTATGGATCTTCTCGACTTTGTTTGATAATTTTTGCTTATGGAATCGTGAAATGCTTACTAGGCGACACTTTTAGGACTATTTTGCGGAAAAAACTATCAGTATAGACCTCGTTTCCACACAGAAACCAGAAAAGCCTATGTATTAAGTGATCATCATCAAATGGCAGTTTACTGCTGTCTTTTCACTTTTCACTGTTTACTGTTTACTAATCACTGATTACTGTTCACTGATAACTGATAACTGATATGGATAGTGCGAATTTAGGCAATAATCTCAAAAAGAAAACGAGTAGTCCTCGATCGCTATTGGGGACAATTATGACCGTTCTCTCGGCTTTATGTTTAGCTGTCACCGTGATTCCCCTTTTTGCCGTCCTAGGCTTCGTTTTTGTGCAAGGGGTGGGTCGTTTAAACGCTAATCTCTTTACTAAATTACCACCACCGCCGGGGTTAGGAGGGGGAGGCATCGCTAATGCCATTTTAGGCACAATTATCGTCGTTGCCCTCGCTACAGCGATCGCAGTTCCCATCGGCGTTTTAGCGGCGGTTTATCTCTCGGAATTTAGCGGTGATAACAAACTTGCCCAGGGTGTGCGCTTTGCTACCAACGTTTTAGCGGGTGTCCCTTCGATTATTGTCGGGGTTTTCGCCTACGGTTTGTTAGTTGCCCCGTTATTTGGCGAAGGAACAGCCCTTTTAGGCTTTTCTGCCCTGGCCGGTTCGATCGGTTTAGCGGTGTTAATGTTACCGACTATTATTAGAACCACCGATGAGGCTTTAAAAATCGTTCCCCAAGACATCCGCTGGGCGGCCATGGGTTTAGGGGCCTATAACTACCAAACTGTCCTAAAAATCGTCCTTCCTGCTGCTGTTCCCGCTATTTTAACCGGTGTGACTTTAGCAATTGCTAGAGCAGCCGGGGAAACCGCCTCCTTAATTTTTACGGCATTATTCTCTAACTTTTGGCCCCGGGGTGTCTTTGAACCGATTGCCACCCTTTCGGTCTTAGTTTTCAACTTTGCTACTGCCCCTTTTGCCCCCCAACAGCAATTAGCTTGGGCAGGTGCTTTAATTCTGGTGCTTTTGGTGTTGGTAGCTAACATTTTATCCCGTTTAGCCACGCGCCAGAAAACCTATTAAGTGGGTGGGTGGAATTAAATATAAGATGAACGTAGGTTGGGTTGAAGCATGAAACCCAACGCCCGCTCATGTTACGCTACCGCTAACCCATCCTACAAATAATTGTGCCTCCCTACTTAAGTCAAGGAAAAAGTGAAAAGGAAAAAGGGATATTTAAGTAAAAGTCCACCTATCTTTCCAATTCCTCAATTAGCCAAATTCAAGTGAAATAAATAATTTATGCTAACTAACTCTAACACCCATTCTACAGGAACCGTTTTAAAGGTCGATAAGGCTGATATTTACTATGGTAATTATCGAGCAGTACGAGACGTTTCGATCGATATTCCCAAAAATAAAGTCACCGCTTTTATCGGACCCTCTGGCTGTGGAAAAAGTACCATTCTCAGGTGTTTTAATCGTCTCAATGATTTAATTCACGGTTTTCGTATTGACGGCAAAGTTTTTTATCATAACCAAGATATTTACTCTCAAGACGTGGATCCTGTGGAAGTAAGAAAATACATTGGTATGGTGTTCCAGCGCCCTAATCCTTTTCCCAAATCCATTTATGATAATGTGGTTTACGGAGCGCGATTAAATGGTTATAAAGGGGATTTGGATGAATTAGTAGAAAAGTCCCTGCGTCGGGCTGCTCTCTGGGAAGAAGTAAAAGATAAACTGAAAGAAAGCGGTTTTTCCCTATCGGGGGGACAACAACAAAGATTATGTATTGCTCGCGCTATTGCCGCTCAACCAGAAGTATTATTAATGGATGAACCCTGTTCGGCACTCGATCCAATTTCAACTTTAAAAGTTGAGGAATTAATGCACGAGTTAAAAGAACGTTATACAATTATTATTGTTACTCACAATATGCAACAAGCTACTAGAGTAGCAGATTTAACGGCTTTTTATAACGCTGAACCCACCGATAAAGGTGGCAAAATTGGTTATCTAGTCGAGTTTGATCATACTAACAAAATCTTCGGTGATCCTCAAGAACAAGCAACTAAAGATTATGTTAGTGGACGTTTTGGCTAAATCAGTTATCAGTTATCAGTTATCAGTTATCAGTTATCAGATGTGAGTTTTCAGTGAACAGTATGAAGTGGCAAGATGGGAGTTTTCTTTTCACTGATTACTGATTACTGTTTACTGGTCACTGAAAAAAACACCCATCTCCTTTTTACTTTAAAGATTATGTATAATACCGATGTTGTTACCGATGCGGTTTTGAGAACCAAAAACTTAAACGTTTACTATGGTTCTAATCTCGCTGTTCGTGATGTTAACCTTGATATTCCTGAGAAAAAAGCGATCGCTTTTATCGGCCCCTCTGGCTGCGGAAAAAGTACGGTTCTGCGCTGTTTTAATCGCATGAATGATCTGGTTAAAAGTGCCAAAATTGAGGGAAAAGTTACCTTTCGCGGTCAAGATATTTATGGTAATTCCGTTAATCCTATCGGGTTACGCAGTCGTATTGGTATGGTGTTTCAGAAACCGAATCCTTTCCCCAAATCTATCTATGAAAATATTGCTTTTGGGGCGCGTTTAAATGGTTACACTGGTGATATGGATCAATTAGTAGAGGAATCTTTAAAAAAAGCCGTTCTCTGGGATGATGTTAAAGATAAACTCAAAGAAAGTGGTTTAGCTTTATCCGGGGGACAACAACAAAGATTATGTATTGCTCGTGCTATTGCGGTTAAACCAGAAGTTGTTTTAATGGATGAACCCTGTGCGGCACTCGATCCAATTTCTACCCTAAAAATTGAGGAATTAATTCACGAATTGAAACCCCAATATACTATAGTTATTGTCACCCACAATATGCAACAAGCGTCGCGGGTTTCTGATTTAACGGCTTTTTATAATGCTGAACCGACCCCAAAAGGCGGTAAAGTGGGTTATTTAGTGGAATATGATCGCACCGAGGTTATCTTTCAAAATCCCGGTCAAGAAGCAACTAGAGATTATGTTAGCGGTCGTTTTGGTTAAGATCACAGCAATAATAGCTAAAATAAAAGTTGATAGGGTGAGTCAATCTCACCCGATTTTAACCGTCTAAAACTTGGCTTTCTGGCGCAGTAATTCGGCTAAAGTCACATCGAATTTTGATTGTCCCCCGAAAACTGTTCCCGCTTCCCCGTTAAAGAAAGTGACCTTGGCTAAATGATAATGCTCACCGCTCAGGGGAATATAACCGACCTCTTGAACGATGTTTTGAGCGTTATTGAGATAATACTCGACAAAACGCTGTAAATCCTTATTAGACTGGGCTTTTTGGGCATTAACGTAGATAAATAAAGGACGGGCTAAGGGTTGATAGGTGGATTGTAGCACCGTTTCCCGGGAGGGCAAAACAGCCCCTTTACCGTTGTCTATTGCTAAGGCTTTTAAATTCGCCGCTTGTTTTTCGTAGTAAGCTAGGCCAAAATATCCTAGGGCGTTGGCATCTTGACTAACTCCTTGGATTAGAGTGTCATCATCTTCACTGGCAACGTAATCGCTACGGCTAACATCTTCTTTTCCTACCACCGCTTCTGTAAAATAATCGAAAGTTCCCGAATCTTTGCCCGCACCAAAGAGATTGAGAGGTTTATCCGGCAATCCCGATCGCACCTGACTCCACTTGCTAATTTTACCCTGGGCGGCAGGTTCCCAGATTTTTTTTAATTCCTCTAGAGTGATACTATCAATCCAATTGTTCTCTTTATTGACTGCGATGGTAAGCGCATCAAAGGCGATCGGCAATTCGATAAATCTAATGTTATTCCGATTACAGGCTTCGATCTCATCGGTGCGAATCGGTCGTGAAGCATTGCTAATATCGGTTTTTCCAGCGCAAAACTGCCGAAAACCGCCAGTAGTACCCGAAAAGTTGACGCTTATATCCGCAGACGGCTGGTTTTGTTTTTTGTATTCATCGGCGACAGCTTTGGTGATCGGGTAAACGGTGCTAGACCCATCAATAATAATTGATTTATTTGATTGGGAGTCAACGGAAGTGCAAGCGGCTAGAACACCAGCACTAACAAAAACAAGAGCTTTTTTGAGCAATTTATCGAGATTTATCAGCATTTATCCATCCCCTTGCTTTTCTGGAAGTCAGAAAAATCTATCTCCATCATTTCAAAAAAAATTGATTTGATGCGAAAATTATCCCAAAAAGATAACAAACTTAACAGGATAGACAAGCAGCAGTGACCCTGTTTGCCTTGACACGCCCAGATAAAAAGCTTTGTCCGAGCAATTTCTCCCCAACAGATGGTTTAAATTAAGATTTCATCCTCGAATAGATACAATGGATTTTTGTCTTGATCGGTCTAACTAAATTGTTGCCAAAAGCTGTGAATTTTTTAAATTAAAATTAACCGAAATTTTACCCAATCTTAACCAAAAAAAAATCGCAAATATTTCTAGATTTAAAAGTAATATTTGTGCATTAAACTATATCTTGAAGAAAGTTCAACTTTCCCAATTGTGCAGGATTCTTCAACCAGAAAACTTATGATATTCTCAACTGCTACCCTAACTCGTGTGTGTGCTGTCTCCTTCGCCACGGCAGCGGCCCTAGCAGGGACGATGGGAGAAGCTTTCGCCCAAACCCTGAACGGTGCAGGAGCCTCCTTTCCCGCACCCCTATACCAGCGTTATTTTGCCGACTATAAAAACGCCACTGGTGTCACCGTTAACTATAATTCCGTCGGTAGCGGCGCTGGTATTCGGCAATTTATCGCCGGAACCGTCGATTTTGGGGCTTCCGATGCCGCTCCTTCTTCCTCGGAAAAAAGCCAGATGAAAAACGGTTTACTGCTAGTTCCCACCGCCGGAGGAGCCGTCGCCGTGGTTTATAACCTGCCCGGGGTCAATAACCTGCAAATTTCTCGAGCTAACCTGGGTAAAATCTTCAGTGGCCAGATCACCAACTGGAAACAAGTGGATCCGAAACTGCCCGACCGACCCATCAAAGTGGTGGTTAGGGCTGATGGTAGCGGTACTACCGAGATTTTTACCTCTCACCTGAGTGCTATTAGTCCTTCTTTCAAAAGTAAAGTGGGAACCAGCAAAGAACCTAACTGGGGTTTTACCGTTCTCAAGGGACCGAAAAATGATGGTGTGGCAGCCCTAGTTAAACAAACAGAAGGCTCGATCGGTTACGTTCAAGATACCTTTGCCCGCAAAAATGAAGGGGCAACCATGAGAACTGCCAAAGTTCAAAATAAAGCCGGTCAATTTGTCGAACCGAGTCTCGCTCAAGCTAACAAAGCTATGGAAGGGGTGAAATTTAACGCCGATTTTACCGCCAATATGGACGATCCGAGCAGTGGTTATCCGATCGTCGGGATTACTTGGTTATTAGTACCGAAAGACTACGCTGATAACAAAAAAGCGGCGGAAATTAAAAGACTGTTGACTTGGATTCTTACCACCGGTCAAGGTATTAACAATCAATTGGAATTTACCCGGATTCCTCAATCGGTGACTCAAAAAGTTTTAGCCGAAGTTAACAAAATTAAATAAATACTTTTGTATTAGTTTGAGATTGATTGTCACCGCTTTCCAGTAAGATGGAAAAAGTTACCAGTTAAGTCCATAACTAATAACTGCAAGTATTTCTTTTCTCTGGGCTGAACATTGTTCAGCCCCTACAGTTGTGTTTTAAACAACTGATAACTGGTAATCGCTCTCTACCTTATGGCTAATTTTCCTGAATCCGTTGAGTCTTTTGATCTCTCGGCGGCCAATCTTAACGAAAACCCCGGCACTGCCGGTTTATTGGATCGCATTTTTACAGTCTTAGTCTGGATTTGTGCCGCCTCCGGTTTAATTTTTCTGCTCTGGATGGCCTGGATTGTTTTTCAGGATGCGCGACCGGCGATCAATGAATTCGGTCTGGGATTTCTCTGGGGAACCACTTGGGATGTGAACGTCCTCAAATTTGGTGGTTTACCCTTTATTTTCGGTTCCGTTGTTTCCTCGATTCTGGCTCTTTTATTAGCCATTCCCCTTAGTGTTGCCGTTGCTTTAACCACTAGCGAGAATTATTTGCCGGCCAGTATCCGTTATCCCATCGGTTTTCTAGTAGAATTAATTGCCTCGATTCCTAGCGTAATTATCGGTTTATGGGGGATTTTCGTGCTAATTCCCGTGCTTAAACCCCTGCAAGAATGGTTATTTCAAAATCTTGCTTGGTTCCCTTTATTTAGCACCCAACCTTTGGGACCGAGTATGTTCATCGCCGGTGTGATCCTGGCCATCATGATTGTGCCGACTATTTCCGCTATCAGTCGCGATGTCTTGCTTACCGTCCCCCCGGAATTACGCAGCGCCTCTATGGCCCTAGGTGCGACTCGTTGGGAAACCATCTGGCGCGTGTTGTTGCCTGCTGCCAGTTCTGGCATTATCGGGGCGATTATCCTCGGTTTAGGGCGTGCTTTAGGGGAAACCATGGCGGTGGCCATGGTAATCGGTAACTCCTCGATTATTAGTCCCTCCCTCTTGGCCCCCGGTTATACCATTCCTGCTGTACTAGCTAATACCTTCCCAGAAGCTTTTGAAAAAGTCCACATCGGAGCTTTGATGTATCTAGCTTTGATTCTATTTGTTATTACCTTAGTCGTCAATAGTGTAGCGGCTTTATTAGTACAGTTTATCAACCGCAATCGTTAATTTTATGACTCAAGGAGCCTTTCCCGAAGAAGATTTACAGCAACCCCTGTCACCGTGGCGGCATTTTTTTACCAACGGTCTCACGGGTTTAGCGATCGCCCTTAGTGCCGTCGCTATTCTGCCTTTATTCGCTATCCTCTTTCAAATTGTCAAAGAAGGTTTACCCGGATTTAATTGGCAAGTTTTCACCTCTTTACCCGCCCCAGTTGGCTCCGATCCCAGTGTTCCCAACGGTTTTGCCAATGCGATCGTCGGGACTTTAACCATGGTCGGTTTAGCAGCCCTCGGCAGCATACCTCTGGGGATTCTCACCGGGGTTTTCCTCTCGGAATTCGCTCGGGGTTCCAAAATTGGTGGTATTCTACGCTTTGCGATCGTGGTGTTGAGTAGTACCCCTTCCGTTATCGTCGGGGTGTTTTCCTTCGGGGTTTTGGTGTTAACTACCAAACAATTTTCCGCCGTAGCGGGGGCCTTTGCTTTAGGGGTGATTATGTTGCCCATCGTCGCTTTAACCACGGAAGAGGCACTAAAACTAATACCCATGTCCTACCGTCTCGGTTCCTCCGCTTTGGGGGGTTCCCGTTTCGATACGGTATTTCGCATTGTCCTGCCAGCAGCGATCGCACCGATTATGACTGGGATATTATTAGCTGTGGCCCGGGCCGCCGGAGAAACTGCCCCCTTAATGTTTACGGCTTTATTTAGTCAATTTTGGCAAGAAAGTCTGTGGTCGCCCACACCAGCTTTAACGGTGTTGATTTATAACTATGCTAGTTCCCCTTTTCCTGAACAAAATTCCCTGGCTTGGACAGCTTCTTTAGTGCTGATTATCTTAGTTTTAATTACTAGCCTTCTCTCCCGTTTTGTTACTCGTAAACGCTCAAATTAAGCATTTTTATGATGATCGATTCCTCTGCCATGAACACCCCTACTTCTCTAGCTAATTCGGCGATCGAAGTCGAAAATCTTAGCTTTTTCTACGGTAGTAAAAAAGCCCTGGAAGGGGTTTCTTTACAAATCCCGCAAAGGCAAGTAACCGCCATGATCGGCCCCTCTGGTTGTGGTAAATCCACTCTCTTAAAAGCCCTCAATCGTATCGGGGAATTAGAAGGAGAGGTGACAGTTAAGGGCAAAGTTAGGTTTTTTGGCCAAGATATCTACGCCCCCAAAGTTAACCTTCATACTCTCCGGCGACAGGTGGGTATGGTGTTTCAGCGTCCTAACCCTTTTCCCGCTAGTATTTACGATAATATTGCCTACGGTATTAGAATTTATCGTTCCGCTAGTCGCAGTGAATTAGATGGGATTGTGGAATCAGCTTTAAAAGGAGCTGCTCTTTGGAATGAAGTTAAAGATCTGTTGAATAAATCCGCTTTAGGATTATCGGGAGGACAACAACAAAGATTGTGTATTGCTCGCGCTTTGGCGGTAAAACCAAAAGTATTATTAATGGATGAACCTTGTTCCGCTTTAGACCCTCTTTCTACCCTCAAAGTGGAGGAATTAATCCATGAATTGAAGGAACAATACACGATCGTGATTGTCACCCATAATATGCAACAGGCCTCTAGAGTATCCGATCGCACGGCCTTTTTTAATGCCGACGAAACCCGCGTCGGTCGTTTGGTGGAATTTGACACCACCCAGAAAATTTTCACCGATGCAGTTAATCAACAAACTCGCGATTATGTAGCCGGTAGATTCGGTTAATTTCTCTTATCAGGAGACGGGAGACAGTGATCAGTGATCAGTGATCAGTTATCAGTTATCAGTAGTCAGGAGATTATTTTGATTTATTCTCCCCATTTCCCCATTTCCCCATTTCCCCATTTCCCCATTTCCCCATTTCCCCATTTCCCCATTTCCCCACTCCCACAACCCAACCCCCTAAACCCTAACGCTGCCCGATTTTGCTAGGATAAGAAATGTAACAAGAATCTTTCTTAACAGTCGGATAATTCATGGGCAACGATACCATCACCTTACTCTCCTCCAGGGAAATTGAAAAAATGCGTCGAGCCGGACGATTAGCAGCTAAACTCTTAGACCATCTGGCAGATATGGTTAAACCGGGGGTAAGTACCCTAGAAATCAATGATGAGGCGGAACGTTGGACTCGCGCCCATGGAGCCAAAAGTGCGCCCCTAGGATACCATGGCTTTCCTAAGTCCATCTGTACTAGCATTAACGAGGTTATCTGTCACGGCATCCCCAGCGCCGATCAAATCCTCAAAGACGGCGATATTATTAACATCGATGTCACCCCGATTTTAGAGGGTTATCACGGCGATACCTCCCAGACTTTCTTTGTCGGTACTCCCTCCCCCCTGGCCAAAAAGTTAGTGGAAGTGACCAGAGAATGTCTGCAAAGAGGCATAGATGCGGTGCAGCCGGGGGGTAAAATCGGCGATATCGGGGCAGCTATCCAAGAATATGCCGAAGGACAAGGTTTTTCGGTAGTTAGAGATTTTGTCGGTCATGGTATCAGTAATGTTTTTCACACCGGTCCGCAGGTTCCCCACTACGGCATTCGCGGCAAGGGCAAAACAATTCGCCCCGGCATGGTATTCACTATTGAACCGATGATTAATGAGGGAACTTGGCAACATATTCTCTTAAAAGACGGTTGGACTGCCATCACTAAAGATGGTAAACTTTCGGCCCAATTTGAACACACCATCGCCGTCACCGAAACTGATGTCGAAATTCTCACTTTACCCGATTAAATTTAGGGAACAGGGGATAGGGAATGGGAGAATGGGGAAATAGGGAAGTTTCAACTAATACCCCAAAACCCTAAAACCCCATCACCCCCCGCAACGCGCACGAAGTGGTCTCCCCACTGATAACTGATAACTGATAACTGAATATATGCAGTATCGTCGTTTCGGTCGCACTAATCTACAAATGCCGGTGTTTTCCTGTGGGGGAATGCGCTATCAATTTCAGTGGCAGGATTTGCCAATGTCGCAAATTCCCGACGAGAATCAGAGCAATTTAGAGGCAATCATTAATAAATCTCTGGAAGTGGGGATTAATCACATCGAAACCGCTAGGGGTTACGGCACTTCCGAGATGCAATTGGGCAAAATTTTGCCGCAACTACCGAGGGATAAGATTATCGTGCAGACGAAAGTTTCTCCTAGTCAAGATGTGCGGGAATTTCGCCGTAAATTTGAGCAATCCCTGCAATTTTTACGGTTAGATTATGTGGATTTGTTGGGTATCCATGGCATCAACACGGCTGAAATTCTCGATGACACTATGGCCGAGGGCGGTTGTTGGCAAGAGGCGAAAAAATTACAGCAACAGGGAAAAGTTCGTTTTATCGGTTTCTCCACCCATGCACCAACTGATGTAATTGTCAAGACTATTGCAACAAATTGTTACGATTACGTTAATCTGCACTGGTACTATATTTTTCAGAATAACTGGCCGGCCATAGAAGCGGCAAAACAGCACGATATGGGCGTTTTTATCATTAGTCCCTCCGATAAGGGTGGCCATCTCTACAATCCTCCCCCTAAGCTCGTCGCTCTCTGTTCTCCTCTCAGTCCGATGGTTTTTAATGACCTATTCTGTCTCAGTCATCCGGCCGTTCATACCCTGAGTATTGGTGCAGCGCAACCCACAGATTTTGATGAACACCTGAAAACTTTACCCTTACTCGATCGAGCCGAGGAGATTTTACCGGTAATTATCGAGAGATTGCAAGGGGAAATGATCAACTGTTTAGGCGATAATTGGGTAAAAACTTGGTCCGTGGGTTTACCTAGCTGGGAAAATACCCCCAATCAGATTAATATTCCTTCTATCCTCTGGTTACGCAATCTCGCTATTGCCTACGATATGATTGACTTTGCCAAGGCCAGATACAATCTCTTGGGGAATGGGGGTCATTGGTTCCCCGGTCAACAGGCAAAAGAAGTGGAAAAACTCCATTTAACTGCCTGTTTAGCCGCTAGTCCCCACGCTGATAAAATTCCCTATCTTCTCGCCGAAACTCATCGATTATTGTCGGGAGAGACGGTACAACGCTTAAGCAGTAGTTAATTAAAATTCGATGCCGGGTTGCGCTTTCACTCCCTGTTGACGAAAGGGATGTTTAATTAACTTCATTTCCGTGACTAAATCCGCTATCTCGATTAATTCGGGTAAAGCTCCTCTACCAGTGAGAATAACGTGACAATTAGCGGGTTTTCGGGCTAAACCAGCGATAACTTCCTGAATATCCAGATAACCGAATTTAAGGGCGATATTGATCTCATCGAGTAAAATTAATTTATATTGGTGATTTTCGAGAAAAGTTAGGGCTTTTTGCCATGCTTCTTCGGCTTTCTCTATATCTCTTTCTCTATCTTGGGTTTCCCAGGTGAAACCTTCCCCCATAGCATAAAACTCGATTTGTTCCCCCCAAACACTAAAAATCTTCTGTTCGGCAGGTTCCCAAGCACCTTTGATAAATTGTACCACTGCCACTTTGTAACCATGACCGAGGGAACGTAAAACCATACCGAGGGCTGCCGTGGTTTTTCCCTTACCATCGCCGGTATTAACGATAATTAAACCTTTTTCAGCAATTTTTTCGGCTAAACGTTCCTCTTGGATTGCCTTGCGGCGCTGCATTTTTTCTTTGTATTGTTCGGGAGTTAGTTGCATTCGGGTCTATCCAGTCAAATCAAGATAATTGTAACTCAAGGGGTTATCGATCGCTGTTTGCAGATTTTAACCGGCTAAATTGTCTGGGGATTGATGCCTAATTCTCGTAATTTTGCCGCTAATCTTTCCTTAGCTTGTCGTTCTTGTTCTTTTTCTAAAAGAGCTTGTTCTTTTTCTAAAAGAGCCTGTTCTTTTTCTAAAAGAATCTGTTCCTTTGCCTGTCGTTCTTGTTCTTTTTCTAAAAGAGCCTGTTGTTTTGCCTGTCTTTCCTGTTCCTTTTCTAAAAGAATCTGTTCCTTTGCCTGTCTTTGCTGTAATTCAGCTTCTTGGGGAGTGGGAACCAATTGACCATCGACAGTAAAATAACGCAGTTTACGGTCAAATATG
>SFBL01000034.1 GCA_007095785.1 Microcystis aeruginosa Ma_SC_T_19800800_S464 | reverse complement strand
TCCATATTCTTCTAATGCCCATTCATTAAACATTTTTAACAAACTCTGCCATTCAACTCCCATCATTACCCTTCTAATTGTTGAATAGGATGGGACTCTTTCTGGAATTATGTTAAATTGTTGACTGAGCCTGTGCCGATTATTTTTAGCAAACTCTCCTAGCTCTCTATAACCTGAGTATCCTAGCATTGTTCCCAGTATTATTACTAATAATACTATCCATAAAGGGTGTCTTTTTCCTTTATCTTTCCGAAAGTCCTTGACTTGTTTCAGTTTTTCTATTAAGCTCAACATATATTTTAAAAATTGCCGGTCACTTCTCATTTTACCTGACGGTGAGGTGATCGCTTTTACTTTTGATATTCTGATGGGAGAATGAATCAGCCCTAGGGTGGACGCTTAATTTATCGAGAGTTATTTACTTTTCAACAAATGCTATCGTTTTTAAGGCAAGCCGTTGATAAAATCTATCAAGTTGTTGATACTATCTATTTGCCTTCTGGCTAATAGCAATAGTCTTTTTTCTTAGACATAAGTTTTCTTAATTAGTTTCTCTAAGTATTTTGTATCAGATGTTACTAAATACTCTGGTTATTCAAACTTTTCCATCTACTGAGATTTCTTAACTAGAAAAACTTTTAGTCTTGACATAATATTAGGTCGAGGTCTAATGATCTGCGTTTTAGCTTACCTGTGACCATAAATACTTCCTTGACCGCTTCAAATCACACAAGTCTTTAGATAAGGGCTGTACGATAACCGAAGTAGATTGCATTGTTGCGATTGCGTTATGCTTCTAGTAGTTGGGTAGGGTGCGTTAGGCAATCCCTTGTTTTTAGGGCAAAAATCAAGCTCTGAATATTGCCGTAACGCACCACAAAGAAAGGTTTTTGGTGAGTTACGCTAACGCACCCTACTGGGGAGCATCTCACTTTCTTTTCATCCCATGAACTTGACATTCCATCTGGCAGAGATTATAACTATACTAGAGTACGGAGGTCTCCGCATTACTACCCTAACAAAAAGTAACAAACCACTTAAAATGATCACCAACATCTCTAGACAACTAACCACTGGCGCTCTTGCTATCGCTGGCAGCGTTGCCGCTTTCGGCTTCGGCGGTGCCGCTCAGGCTGCTCAATTGAATGCCAACGTTGGCTATATTCCAATGGGTACTGTTTCTTATGCTGGCCCCAATCTAGCCAGTGCCACCTCAGTTACCTTTCCTGCGCTTAACTACGTCAATACCAACCAACTCCTTTATCGAGGTCTCCCCAACGACTTTTTCGCTGGCCCTCTAGCGGTTGCTATTATGTCGACCGTAACTATCAGTCCCCTGACCTTCGACTTCTCTGCACCAGATGGTGTTGCTGGTAGCGGTGCTTTTACCGTAACCTTTACTACCGCCTCTGGCACGGCTACTTTCACCACCACATCCTTCACAACCGCTAGTGCTAATCAGAATACCCTTGATGTGTTTATCAACGGTATAACCACTGGAACTGGTTTTGATCCCTCTCCCTCTGGCCTTCTCGTTAACCTCAACCAAGTCAGCGGTCCCGGTGGTGTAGTTAACGCTTCTACTACCTTTTCTTCTCCCCCCGTCACCACCAATGTACCCGAACCCTCTGCTATCCTCGGTATCTTAGCCGTTGCCGGTGCTGGTGCTTTCGCTCGTCGCAAGAGCTAGTCACTGTCATTAGATTAAAGGCAAGCGTTAAGGTTAAACTTAACGCCTTTTTTTGTGTCTAGAGAAGGGGATGGGGGAGTGGGAAGTGGGGGAGTGGGGACGCAATTTAAATGCAGCGTGCTTTACAGTACTGTTCAGTTAGCAGTCCCACTGGTCACTGATAATTGATCACTGATCACTGATCAGCCATTCCGATGCCCTTTCACCTAGATCTAGGGGCAAACTAACCGCTTTACCGAGACGGGGACGCTCGCGGGTTTCGCGGATAAAAGCTTGGAATTGACTAACACCACCCCATTCGTGGAGATAATTAGCGATCGCATTGAGATGTTCCAGATATTCAGACTCGGAGAGGGGAAAAGAAGCTTGTTCGAGATATTTCCACATTACCTGGACATGAACCTTATCTTTGATGCGTCGTAGCTGGATATCGTAGGAACGACCCCATTTTTCTAGTAATAATTGCTGTAAGTCCACACCCGTCATGGTTGCTATCGCTTCTCAGATGTCAGTCAGTCAATTAATTCTAACTTACTTTTAGCTGCTGCCCCTAGGTTAGTCCACCTCCCTTAGATTCAGAGGTAGTTGCTAGTACCCCAAATTCCCATAAAAAAGTTTTTTCGGTACGGCGAGTATGTAAAATGGAATGTTGATCTTTCTTGGCCTAAACAGCATTTCATGATTTCGAGTAACGACTTTCGGAGTGGCACGACCATCGAGATAGATGGCTCTGTCTGGCGGGTGGTAGAATTCCTGCACGTCAAACCGGGTAAGGGATCGGCCTTCGTGCGAACCAAGTTAAAAAATGTCCAGACTGGCAACGTGGTAGAACGGACGTTCCGGGCGGGGGAAACCTTGCCCTCAGCCACGATCGAAAAGCGTACCATGCAGCACACCTACAAAGAAGGCGATCAGTTTGTCTTCATGGACATGGAGACTTTTGAGGAAGCAACTCTCACCCCGGTACAAATGGGCGATCGAGCCAAGTATCTGAAGGAAGGAATGGAAGTCAATATTCTCTTTTGGAATGAGCAAGTGTTAGATGTGGAATTGCCCACCTCGGTAATCTTGGAAATCACCGATACGGATCCGGGAGTTAAGGGAGATACGGCCACCGGTGGCACCAAACCGGCGATCGTAGAAACGGGAGCGCAGGTAATGGTTCCCCTGTTTATTTCCATCGGTGAAAGGATTAAAGTCGATACCAGGGATGGTTCCTATCTGGGACGAGAATAATTGTGATCAGAAGCCCAGAAATAAGGGCTTAGGGACGGGTTTAGGACTAAAGCCAGTGTTCTGAGCCTCTTTCCCAAAACTTAGCCGCTAGATGGAAAAAATCGACAGTTTGGTGGGTGCGAATTTGGATTTGTTGCTTTTTATTTGCGGGGGGATTTCAGAGCGGTGACTATTGATTACAACGAAATTCGAGAACTGATCAAAACATTGGCAGCAACGGATATCAGTGAATTTAGCCTGAAAAGTGGAGATTTGGAACTAAATATCCGCAAAGGAACCGTTAATACTGCCCTTAGTCCTCTCGCCGCTCCCTTGCCGGTGGTGACAGCCCCGGTCGCCCCTCCAGTGGTAGCCGCCAGTACCACCCCGGCCCTGGAAAACCCCACTGCCGAACCCGTGGCCGCCGCTATTGATAAAAAATGGCTGGCGATTACCTCTCCCATGGTCGGCACTTTTTATCGCGCTCCCGCTCCCGATGAACCGTCTTTCGTGGAAAAAAACGATCGAGTCCGGGTCGGACAAACGGTCTGTATCATCGAAGCGATGAAGTTGATGAACGAAATCGAAGCGGAAGTGGCCGGGCAAATCGTTGAGATCGCCGTCGCTAACGGTGAACCGGTAGAATTTGGCCAGACGTTAATGTGGGTTAATCCCGAATAGACAGAATGAAAGCTATCCTCATGACCGCGGTGGATGTCCTGCAGCTTCAGCAAGTCCCCACCCCGGAAATTAGTCAACCCCATCAGGTTTTAGTAGCATTAAAAGCCGCTGGTGTCAACCCTATTGATACAAAAATTCGTAAACGCGGCACTTTTTACCCCGAGCAAATGCCGGCGATTTTGGGCTGTGACGGGGCGGGAATTGTCGAGGCCGTTGGGGCGGCGGTGCAGGATTTTCGCCCCGGGGATGAAGTGTACTTTTGCAGCGGCGGACTGGGCAAGGCCGGCACGGGAAATTATGCCGAATACGCCCTGATCGAGGCGGATTATCTAGCCCACAAGCCGAAATCTCTTTCTTTTGCCGAGGCGGCCTCTGTACCGTTGGTTTTAATCACCGCTTGGGAAGCACTCTATGATCGCGCCCGTCTTCAGTCGGGGCAAAGCGTCCTTATCCATGGCGGGGCCGGGGGTGTTGGTCATGTCGCAATTCAGTTGGCGAAACTGAAAGGGGCTAAAGTTTATACAACGGTGGGAAATAGCGATAAAGAGCGTTTAGTGCGGCAATTAGGGGCAGATTACCCGATTTTATACAAACAAACCGATTTTGTCGCGGCGATACTTCAAGAAACCGCAGGGAAAGGGGTAGATGTCGCTTTTGATACGGTGGGAGGGGAAACTTTTGGGCAGACTTGCCGAGCGGTGCGAGTTTATGGCGATATGGTGACGATTTTGGAACCTAGGGGCAGCTGGAAGGAAGCACGCGATCGCAATTTGCGGATTAGTTTAGAATTAATGTTAACCCCGGCTTTGATGGGACTGCCAGAAGCGCAAAAATATCAAACAGAAATTCTCAAGCAAGGAGCGCGTTTAATTGACGAGAAAAAGTTAACTATTCATCTCTCCCAAACCTTCCCTTTAGCGGCAGCTATCAGCGCCCATCAATTGCTAGAAACTGGTTCGGTGACGGGGAAAATTGCCCTAATTATCGACTAGAAATCTGCCAGTCACTATTTTCTCTCATAAGCTGCCCGTGTATTTAAATTGCTTGTTGGGATGAGGTACTCTTACACTCTGGCAACGGGCAACAGTAGAGGGATTGGGTCAGATTCAGCTAATCTCAGGATAGACGGTTAAAATGCTCTTATCCTTCTTATAGTATATAAACTGGTACAAAAAAAGAGGGCAACAAAGCTTGCAACGACCGACTCCTACCCCCACGAAAAACTTTTTGCCGCAAACCCTAATTACCTTCTATAGGTTTTTTATATCAAACAAGCGTTAATAGTTGAGAATATTGAAATTTACATTTCGCAATATTTATTATTTTTTAAGAACTTATTGAGAATAATTTTTATTTGTTTACGAGGTTGCAATACTTCCAGCGATTATGGTATAATTTCGCAGTATGAAATGATGCGTTTCTCTGTGCTTTTTGGGGTTTTTAGTTGTCTGGTGATCCTGAAAACCCTTGCTAAATCTAGACTTACCTATTCGACAACAGCAACAACTGGCAGTTAAAGAGCCTTTTTAAAGTCAACGTGTTGATCAATTAATTGTGTAGTTTTGTTGCAAAGGGAAAGTTTTTTTGACAAAAAGAACAGAATATGCTGTTGAGTGATCCATATTGCTTTTATTTATTCTCCCCACACCCCAGACCCCAATCTCCTATAGGGGAAACTTTACCCTTGCCCCTACGTCTTGAGCCTCTAAGCAAACAAGTGTCACGCTTGCGATAGAATAGATCGGACTTAGCCTAAATGGGGTGAGCGAAAGAATGTGCGGAATTGTTGGCTATATCGGAACCCAAACAGCGATCGATATTCTCCTAGCTGGATTGGAACGTTTAGAATATCGGGGTTATGATTCGGCAGGGATTGCCACAATTCTCGAAGGTGAATTACATCGAGTCCGCGCCCAGGGAAAACTCTACAATCTGCGGGAAAAATTAGAACAGGAAGTTAATCCCTCCCAAATTGGCATCGGTCACACCCGTTGGGCAACCCACGGCAAACCCGTAGAAAGTAATGCCCATCCCCACACCGATAACAGTCAACGGGTAGCAGTGGTACAGAATGGCATTGTCGAAAATTTTCAGGCATTAAGAACAGAATTAAAGGAAAAAGGCTGTATATTTGACTCGGAAACCGACACAGAAGTTATTCCCCATCTAATCGCTAGTTATCTACCTAAACCTACCGATGAAGAAGACTTGGGGGTGAGTCCTTTCCTCAAGGCAGTTTTAAGGGCAATTGAACGTTTAGAGGGTGCTTTTGCCCTAGGGGTGATTAGTCCCGATTATCCCGATGAATTGATTGTGGTGCGGCAACACGCCCCTTTAATCATCGGTTTTGGTCAAGGGGAGTTTTTCTGTGCCTCCGATGTTAGTGCTTTGGTTCCCCATACCCGGGCAGTGCTGTCCTTGGATAATGGCGAAATCGCTCGGTTAACACCCTTGGGAGTAGAAATTTATAATTTTGAGGGAAAAAGAGTCCGTAAAAGCCCCAGAGTCCTCGATTGGAGTCCGACCAACGTAGAAAAACAGGGTTATCGTCACTTCATGCTCAAGGAAATCCACGAACAACCCGGAGTGGTGCGCGACTGTTTAGGGACCTATCTGCATCCCCATTGGACAGCACAAAATGGGGATAATGTCAACCCGATAAATATTAATTTTTCTGAGGAAATTTACGAAAATTTAGAACATATTCAGATTTTAGCCTGTGGAACCAGTTGGCACGCTAGTTTAGTCGGTAAATACTTGATTGAGCAGTTGGCAGGTATTCCCACAAGAGTACAGTACGCCTCGGAATTTCGCTATGCACCCACCCCCCTGATGCCCAATACTTTAACCATCGGGGTGACGCAATCGGGGGAAACAGCCGACACTTTAGCGGCTTTGGAAACGGAAAAACAGCGTCGTTTAGGATTAGGAAAAAAATATCAGGCCCGGATTATCGGGATTACTAATCGCCCCGAAAGTACCCTAGCACAAATGGTCGATCAGATTATTAATACCCAAGCGGGGATCGAAATCGGGGTGGCGGCAACTAAGAGTTTTACCGCCCAGTTATTGGGTTTTTATCTCTTAGCTTTGGATTTATCCTATCGTCGTCAAACTTTGTCCTTAGAGAGAATCGAGGAAATTATTAATCAAATGCGATCGCTGCCAAGATTGATCGAAACTGTCCTAGAAAAACAGGAAAAAGCGATCGAAGAATTGGCCCATGAATTTAATGACACCCAGGACTTTATTTTCTTGGGACGGGGGATTAATTTCCCCATTGCCTTAGAAGGGGCCTTAAAACTCAAAGAAATCAGTTATATTCATGCGGAAGGCTATCCCGCCGGAGAAATGAAACACGGACCAATTGCGCTTTTAGATGCAAAAGTTCCCGTAGTAGCGATTGCGATGCCGGGGATAGTTTATGATAAGGTTCTCTCCAATGCACAGGAAGCAAAAGCAAGGGATGCGCGGTTATTGGGAGTAGTTGCTGACAGCGATACGGAAGCACCAAAAGTCTTTAATGATTTGTTGTATGTGCCAGAAATTGAGGAATTATTATCGCCAATTTTAACGGTAATTCCCCTACAATTGCTCTCCTATCATATCGCGTACCGTCGCGGTTTAGATGTGGATCAGCCGCGCAATTTAGCCAAAAGTGTCACGGTGGAATAAGATTCGGTTGGGTTGAAAGTGTGGTTTAAAGGTCTATTCACACTGAATCGGAACCTATGAATCTTTATGCGACTTCTCAGAATGGGGTTTTAATTCGTCTGACAGAGGAGAGATGGAAACACATTATCAGTCGGCTATAGTGAATTAGTATCCTATCAAGCGGAGATATTGGAAACCATTCGCCATCCTGAGAAAATCCTAGTAGGAAACCATCAGGAATTGTTGGCAGTTAAACAAATAGTTTCTGGAAAATATCTAATCGTTATTTATCGGGAATTATCAGATGGGGGATTTATTATTACTGCTTATTTAACCCGTCGTCTTCGTGAATTAACCAAGAGGCAACAAATATGGCCATAACTAGCATTAATATTCAATCCTATCTTAACTTCGCCAAGATGATTCACGCTCTGCCTCAGCAAGATTTTTGGACAGCTTATGATGCAAAAGCAGATGTTTTGTATATCAATTTTTATCAACCATCTTTACCTGCGGATGATAGCGAATTAACAGATAATGATGTGATTATTCGTTATCAAGGGGATAAGATCATTGGTTTAAGTATTCTCAATGTTAGTAAAATCCAATGATGCTATAAGTAGCTGGTTATAATTAAATTAAAAATGGATTTTGCCTTTAATCCCCCCTTAATAAGGGGGGTGCCGATCCCCCCTTAATCCCCCCTTAATAAGGGGGGTGCCGATCCCCCCTTAATCCCCCCTTAATAAGGGGGGCATCTGATAATTTGTAACGCCTATCTACTTATAAATAGGGTTGGCTGCATATCAGTAGAAGCTTGGCTAGAAAAGGCTTTAATTAGTGATTGCAAAGCGATCGCTAGGCAAGATTGCCAGATAAAATTGAGAAACTGAGCTATATAGGAGCGATCGATCTTTGTGTCCTTTGTGTCTTTGTGGTTCGTTCCACCCCCTCGCCAGTTTTAGAATATATTTTACCCAGAAAACCTAAGAGACCCCCCGATTTTCAGTACAATATTACTGCAATATTAAAAGCAGTGAACAAATAAACAGCGATGATCACCGGCGAATTAAAATCCAAAATAGATAAACTTTGGACAACCTTCTGGAATAACGGCATTAGTAACCCGCTTTCGGTAATCGAGCAGATTTCCTATTTACTCTTCATCAAGCGCCTAGATGACCTAGAACTAGCTAAGGAGCGTAAATCCCAAAGATTAGGCGAAAACCTCGAAAATCCCACCTTTACCCCCAGCCAACAGCATATCCGTTGGTCCCACTTCAAAAATCTCGATGATGCCGAGACAATGCTCCAGATTGTCCGGGATGAAGCGTTTCCCTTTATCAAAGATCTGGGGCAATTGTCCAAGGGTAGCACCTACGCTAAACACATGAAGGACGCGGTGTTTCTCATCGCCTCTCCAGCACTACTGGCAACAGTAATCGAGCAAATCGAAAAAATCCCGATGGAGGATCGGGACACCAAAGGCGACCTTTACGAGTATATGCTCTCAAAACTGAGTACAGCCGGGACTAACGGACAGTTCCGCACACCGCGCCATATTATCAAAATGATGGTGGAGTTATTAGCGCCGGGACCCCGGGAGGTTATCTGTGATCCGGCCTGTGGCACAGGAGGCTTTTTAGTGGCGGCTGCCGAGTATGTGCGGGAGTTAAAGGACAGTGAGGGGGGACGTTTGCTCCATGAACGCGGCAACCTAGAGCATTTCAATAACCAAATGTTCCACGGTTTTGATTTCGATGCGACGATGTTACGCATTGGCAGCATGAACCTGATGTTACACGGTATCGAGCAGCCGATTATCGAGGCCCGGGATTCCCTATCGGAGGATCACGCCGGGGTAGAGGATAGTTTTACCATGATTCTGGCTAATCCACCGTTTAAGGGTTCGGTGGAGAAGTCCACTATTGCCAAGGATTTATCGAAAATCATTGACACCACTAAAACCGAGTTATTATTCATGGCCCTGTTTTTGCGGTTGCTGAAGACGGGGGGAAAAGGTGCGGTAATTGTGCCGGATGGGGTGCTATTTGGCTCGTCCAAGGCCCATAAGGACATCCGCACCATCTTGGTAGAAGAACATAAGCTAGAGGGGGTGATATCGATGCCGTCGGGGGTGTTTAAACCTTACGCGGGGGTATCTACCGCAATCCTGATTTTTACGAAGCTGGGGGTAAAAGAAAAGGGGACTGACTTCGTTTGGTTTTATGACATGATGGCGGATGGTTTCTCTCTCGATGATAAACGCCAACCGATTGCCGATAATGATATCCCAGACTTGCTGCGCTGTTGGCAGCAACGCGACTCCGCTCAGGACACCAACCGCAAAGGGAAGGCGTTTTTTGTGCCTCGCGAGGAGATTCAAGCCAATGCTTATGATCTATCAATTAACCGTTATAAGGAGATAGAGTACGAAGAGGTGAGCTATGAGCCTCCAAAGGTGATTTTACAGAAGTTAAGGGCTTTAGAGGCTGATATTCGTCAGGATTTGGACGCATTAGAGGAGATGTTAGGAGATTAGGAGATGAAAAATCTACAGCCATTAGACCTACATCCTATCAAAACCGAATCCGAGTATGAGGCGGCCTTACTGGAGATTGAGTCGCTTCTGGAAGTACCTCCGGGGACACCAGAAGCAGCGCGCTTAGATTTGCTTGCCACACTGGTTGATGCCTATGAACAGGAACATTTTCCCATCCCTCTACCGGATCCTATCGAAGCGATAGTCAATCGAAAGGATATTTGATTTATGCTGAGAAATAAGATTTGTCGGCATTTAGAGGGGATATGATGACTGTAACGACAAAGCAACAGGTAATTAGTCTGCTAGAGCAAAATCAAGGGGAATTACGGCGATTGGGAGTTAGTCGCTGTGGTTTGTTCGGATCTTTTCGGACAGAGCAGACGACAGAGAAGAGCGATGTAGATATTTTGGTGGTGTTTCAACCCGGGATGAAGACGTTTAATAATTTTATGGATTTATGTTTCTTTTTGGAGGACTTGTTTGGTCGGAGTGTGGATCTGGTTACACCTGAGTCGTTGAGTCCTTTTTTTGGACAACGAATTCTCGATGAGGTGGAATATGTCCTTTAAAAATATGCCGGTAGGGTGGGTTAGACGGCAATAATCTAGGCGTTAAAGTCAATCTAACAATCCGTCGTAACCCACCGCTTTAGTCAACCGAAAGGATATTTGATTTATGTTTGAAAATAAGATTGTTCAGGTTTTACACGCGTTAAAGGAGATGTTGGGATGAGAATGGTTCCGCTTGGTGATTTAATGGCTAGTCGGGTTCCTAGTCTTGATCCATCAAAATATCCGAAAGAGGTATTTGAACTTTGGAGCATTCCCGCATTTGATACTGGTCAACCAGAGATTACAGAAGGTGCAAATATAGGCTCTTCAAAAAAATGCGTTGAACCAAATGATGTTTTGCTTTCTCGAATTGTGCCTCATATTCGTCGAGCTTGGGTTGTTAGTAAAAGTCAAAACGAAATGCGTCAGTTAGCGTCTAGCGAATGGATAGTTTTTAGAGATGAAAGCTTTTATCCTGATTATCTGCGTCATGCCTTAACCTCAGATAGTTTTCACTCTCGTTTTATGCAGACAGTAGCTGGTGTAGGTGGATCATTACTACGCGCACGTCCTGATGGTGTAAAAAAGATTAAAATCCCCCTCCCACCCCTCGAAGAACAGCGAAGAATTGCGGCAATTTTAGATAAAGCGGATGGGGTGCGACGCAAGCGCAAGGAGGCAATTCGGTTAACTGAGGAGTTGTTAAAATCGACTTTCCTAGAGATGTTCGGTGATCCTGTTACTAATCCGAAAGGGTGGGAGATAGCTAAACTCGGTGATTTTGGTAAAATATTGACTGGAAACACTCCTCCTCGTTCTGTCTCAGAAAACTATGGAGACGAAATCGAATGGATTAAGTCGGATAACATCACCACTCCTGAGCATTTTTTGACAGAGGCAGAAGAAAAGCTTTCGGCGAAGGGAAAGAAGATAGCTAGAACTGTCCCTAATGGTTCGGTTCTAGTGACCTGCATAGCTGGAAGTAGATCAAGTATTGGGCGGGCTGCCCTTACTGATAGAGAAGTAGCATTTAATCAACAAATTAATGCTGTGGTTCCAAATTCAGATGTAGATCCGTACTTTTTATACGGCCAGTTATTCGTTGCTCAACATCTTGTGCAAGCACAGTCTACTGATTCAATGAAAGGCATGGTCAATAAGAGCAAATTCTCAAGTATTGAGTTCATAAAACCTCCATCACAAAAACAGCAAAAATTTGGAAAGTGGTTTCTAGGTTTTCATAGATACTACATGAATTTGATCAGTGGAGAGGAACAATCCGAAAATCTCTTTAATTCCCTTTTACAAAGAGCATTTAGGGGGGAACTGTAGCCATGGCAGCCGGCGGATTACTGCCATAATCTTGTGGGAAATACCATTAAAAAAGACCGTTGGACAATTAACCAAGATTCCTATCATCTCACACTGTCACGAGGGAAAACCCTAGATAAAATAACCGAACTTGCTGTTTTTTTATATAACTGTTAAACAATAACCAAGTAAAATATAAGTAGCTGGTTATAATTAAATTAAAAATGGATTTTAGGTTCGATCCCCCCTGCCCCCCTTGATAAGGTAGGGTTGATTCATGAATCAACCCTACCCTTGATAAGGGGGGTGCTGATCCCCCCTGCCCCCCTTGATAAGGGGGGTGCCGATAGGCGGGGGGATCCCCCTTAATAAGGGGGGCATCTGATAATTTTTAACGCCTACCTACTTATACAATTGTTAAACAATAATCAGGTAAAATATAGAGATAGCCAAAACTTTGGGGATAATAGACTGGGGAGCGCAATATGGACTCAAACTTCTCCTTCCTGCGAGATCAATTCCCGACAATCTACGAACACGCCGGCCAAGCGGAGGGATTAGTCTTCAGCAACCCCCGGGCCAGTTGCTTCTATACCCGTTTTGTCCTAGAACAAATGGTCTGCTGGCTCTATGAAAACGACCCCTACCTGCAACCGCCCCGGGACAATAGCCTAGGCGCTCTTATCCACGAGCAAACCTTTAAAGATAACCTTAAACCAGGACTTTTCGGCAAAATTCGCACCATCCACAAAGTCGGCAACAACGCCGCCCACCATACCAGCCCCATCAGTGAACGGGACTCCCTGCACCTGATCGAGGAACTATTTCATCTCACCTACTGGCTGGTGCGCTACTATGGGCAGAATGGGCGAAAATTGGGCGATATTAGCTTCGATCGCCAGAAGATACCGGCGGCCGCACCCCCCGCTCCCAAACAACTGCAAGACCTAGAAAAACGCCTGTCCCAAAGCGATGCCCTGCGCCAATTGGCCGAAGCAAAACAGCGCCAAACCGAGGCCGAACTCGCAGCCGCTAGGGCCGAACGGGATGCCCTCCTCGCCCAAAATCGAGCGATCGCTGACCAGCACGACTACAACGAAGCCGACACCCGCCGCTACCTGATCGATGTACTACTCCAAGAGGCCGGCTGGGATACCAAAGCCCCCAACGCCACAGAGTTCGAGGTGTGGGGGATGCCCATCCAAAAGCCGGGGGATACCGGACGCGGTTTCGTCGATTATGTACTATGGGGTGACGACGGTAAACCCCTCGCCCTCGTGGAGGCAAAACGCACCAGCAAAAGCCCCCGCGACGGCCAACATCAGGCCAAACTCTACGCCGACTGCTTAGAAAAAAACTACAACCAACGCCCCGTTATTTTCTACAGTAACGGGCCAGAAACCTATCTCTGGGATGATCATACCTATCCCCCCCGTCCCGTTCTTGGTTTCCTGGGAAAAACCGAGCTAGAACGGCTAATTTTCCGCCGTTCCCACCGTAAACCCCTCAGCACTAGCCAAATTAACGAGGATATCGTCGGCCGTCCCTACCAAAAAGAGGCCATCCGTCGCATCACCGAAACCTTTGAAGAAAAGTGCGCCCGTAAGTCCCTATTGGTCATGGCCACCGGAACCGGCAAAACCCGAACTGCGATCGCCATCGTGGATCTGCTAAAACACGCTAACTGGGTAAACCGAGTCCTGTTTCTGGCCGATCGCAATGCCCTATTAAAGCAAGCCTATCGAGCCTTTCAGCGTCATCTACCCAGCGTTACCGTCCTGCATCTGACCCGCAGCAAGGACGTGACGGGGGCTAACGTCCTCTTCTCCACCTATCAAACCATGCTCAACGCCATCGATCGCATGGATGCAGAGGGGCGAATCTTTGGGGTGGGTTATTTTGACCTAGTGATCGTCGATGAGGCCCATCGCTCCATTTATCAGAAATACGGCGAAATATTCGATTATTTCGATGCCCTGCTGGTGGGGCTAACTGCCACGCCGCGCTCGGAAATAGACCGGGACACCTACCGCATTTTCCAGCTACCCCAGGGCGTGCCTACCTTCGCCTACGAGTTAAATGATGCCGTTAGGGATGGCCACCTCGTCCCCCCCAAGGGCGTTACTGTGCCGTTTAAGTTTCTGCGTACTGGGGTTAAATACAGCGATCTAACCCCGGAGGAGCGGCTAGACTACGAGGAGAAGTTCCGGGACGAGGAAAGCGGCGAACTACCGCGGGAAATTAACGCAGCTGCCCTTAATCAATGGTTATTTAATATCGACACCGTGGATCAAGCGTTAAGAATTTTGATGGAACGGGGGCTAAAGGTCAACAGTGGCGATCGATTGGGTAAAACGATTATTTTTGCCCGTAATCACCGACACGCCCAATGTATCTGCGATCGCTTTAACAGTAACTATCCTCACTACAAAGGTCATTTCGCCAAAATTATTGACAGTCACGACAATTACGCCCAGAGTCTGCTCGATGACTTCAGCGAAGTCAACAAAGAACCGATTTTGGCCGTCTCGGTGGATATGCTCGATACCGGCGTAGATGTGCCGGAAGTGGTCAATTTGGTCTTTTTTAAGCCCGTATTCTCCCGGGTGAAGTTCAATCAGATGATCGGGCGCGGGACCCGTCTCTGTCAGGATTTGTTCGGGCCTGGCAACCATAAAACCGAGTTTCTGGTCTTCGACCTCTGCGGTAATTTCGAGTATTTCGAGCAGGATATCGATGAAACAAGCCAGAAAATACCCGAAAGCCTCACCAGTCGCCTAGTTAAACATCGCCTCGAGTTGGCAACCCGCCTCGCTCCCTCCAAGCAAAGCGCGACACCTAGGGCGAGAGAGCAGTCCTCTACTTACAAAGTCGATCGGGCCGGCGACCTATACACGAGTTTGCTCGATGCACTCCATCAACACATCGCCACCATGCCCCGGGATAATTTCCTCGTGCGTCGTCGCTTGCCGCAGGTGGAGACTTTTAGTCAGCGCCAGCGTTGGAACAACCTGAGTCAGGAGGACGCGGCCACCATTGCCGACTCCTTGGCCGGTTTACCCAATGGTTTGCCCAATGAGGACCCCCTGTACAAGGAATTTGACCTTCTCTGTGTGAAACTGCAATTAGCCATTCTCAAGGCCGACCGTAGCTATGAGCGATTGCGGGACAAAGTGCGGGATATTCTCGTTCAACTGGAGACTAAACCCGATATACCGATGATTAAGGGACAATTGGCCTTTATTCGCGAGGTGCAGGACGAAAGCTGGTGGACTGGCGCAACGCCGTCAATGGTGGAGGGGATTCGGGTGCGTGTCCGGGATCTGGTCAAGTTTATCGATCGCCAAAAGCAGCAGATCGTGATCACCGATTTTGTCGATGAGATGGGGGAGGTGCAGATTGTCGATATTCCCACCCATCAGACCGGTTTTAGTCGCGAACAGTATCGCCGGAAAGTGGAGGCCTATATCCGTCAGCATCAGGATCACCTGGCAATTGCCAAGCTGAAGCGCAATATCCCCCTAACGGAGACGGATTTATCTGCCCTAGAGGAGATGCTATTTTCGGCCGCAGAAATTGAGAGCCGTCAGCGTTTTGAGGAGGTTTTTGGCCGGACAAAAAGCCTCAAGCTCCTGATCCTGGAAATCGTCGGACTTGATCCCGCAGGGATCCGCGTAGCGGCACGCCAAGCGGCTAAACAAGCTTTTGGCCGTTATTTGCAGGGGACAAACTTCTCGGCCAATCAAATCCGTTTTATCGAAAATATCATCGATATCCTCACTAAAAACGGAGTTATCAATCCGGGGGCGCTCTACGAGCCTCCCTTTACTGATAACCATCCCGAAGGGCTAGATGGGATGTTTAATGATCAGGAAGCTGATCGGATCGTCTCGATTTTGCGATCGTTTAATGAGTCCCTTGATGCGGTTTAAGAACAAGCGCGGATGAAGAAATAAAAGCATGAAAACTGACACGATTTTTTATCAACTCTTTCAATCATTCCCCTCTATCTTCTTTGAATTAATTCAACTCCCCATCAACGAAACCAAGGCATGAGTAGAAAACGGGTTTCTCGGAGAAACCCGTTTTCTGTGCGTTACTCAACGGATTTAGTATGAGGTACAATTTCAGGAAGATGAGGCTTTTTATCAGCGCTTTTTCACTGAAATATTCTTATATCTCAGTAAAACCGACTTAACCAATGATTGGCGGGGTGTGATTGTCTATCCTAACCCTCAAGTGGAAACCAATAAAGTTCAACGCTATCGGGAACTCCTCAACTCCGAGCGAGTCAGACGCATTTATCTGAATGAATTAGAAAACATTCCTCAAACTTCGATTGGTTTAGCCACAGTGCAATTAATCACCCTATCCAAAGCAAAAGCGCTTGATAGCACCCGAAAATTAATCCAAAGAGTGCGGGAAAAATTAACCCCCGACCAAAAACCGCAAGAACTCTTACAATTAATAGAGACGATTCTCATTTATAAGTTACCACTTCTCAATCGTCGGGAGATAGAAACTATGTTTAGTTTAGATGAATTAAAACAAACTCAGTATTTTCAAGATGTGCGCGAGGAAGCGCGTCAGGAAGGCAGACTAAACAAAGCACTAGAGGCTGTTCCTCGTTTGTTAGCCCTAGGGTTAAGCGTTGAGCAAGTCGCATCTGCGTTAGAGTTAGAGGTTAAACAGGTTAGAGCTATACAAAAAGAGACATAATCTCCTTATGTCATCATGTCTAGGAAGTCCTTTTATACTAAATTCTGTTTGATTTGATTGATTCAAGCGAATTTTATGGCTAATACTGGGGAAAAGTTAAGATTTATACCCCATAGATGAGCGATTAAAAGCAATAATCTCCGCCATTATATCCCCCCTCGAATTTGTCAAGTATTCTACGTTTTTTATTGATGAATCCGGAAAACACCCATCGGGGAGAGAGTGGAAGGGTTAGAAATTAACCAGTCCGTTGATGCGGTTTAAGAGCAAGCGCGGATGAAGAAATAAATGGCCATCAGTAGCAGAAAAATATAAAAAGTAATCCGCACCAATCGATCGGGTAATTTCGGTAAAAAACGAGTGGTTACTTGTACACCTAGGGAACCACCGATACCTAAAATAATCCCTTGTGGATAAAGAATATAACCGGCTTGGGCATGAGCGAAACAGGCGGCGATCGAATTGAGTAAAACCACACCTAAACTGGTGACAATGGCGATTTTGATCTTTTCTGCCAAAAAAATCATCTGTAGTGGCACCATGATCGCCCCACCGCCAATTCCGAAAATACCAGCTAGAAATCCGGCGATTCCTCCGGTTAGCAGACGGGCTAGATTAGGATGCAATCTAATGGCAGAAACTGGCTCTTTTTGGCTTAAATTCTGCTTGAGATTGGTTAAATAGATATTGAGCAGTAAAAAACAACCAAAAGCCGCTTCTAGAAGGTGTTTGGAGCTAGATTTGACCAGATAGACCCCGATAAATGCCGTAAAAATCCCGGGTAGGCCTAAGAAGAGAACTCGCTGCCATTTGAGGGAACCTAATCGCCAATTTTGGATCGTACCCCCTAGGGAAGTGAAAACGATCGCTAAACTGCTGGTAGCCACCGATTCCCCGTAACTGTAGCCCAAATTTAACAGGATCGCCACGGAGATAGTGCCACCACCAATACCGAATAAACCCGCTAATAAGCCCGAAAAAACGCCTGTTATCAGTAAAATTAAGTAATTGTCTGCCATTATCTTCGGTTCATGGCCTTGAAGGGTCTGAGTTTGCTATTATACATAGGACTTACTGAAAAAGTTTGTTGGTGGGGTGTGGGGTTTTATGGCTGGCACTTTTTGAGGGCAAAAAGTCTAAAAGTCTGATCCAACAAGGTTTTTAGATTTACTCAGCCAGCCCCACCTAGAGGCAATGGTAGAACATTTTCTCGAAGAAAGGGCTATTAAACTAAAATTTAGTGATCAATGGGGCTAAATTATTGACAATCACCTGATATTTTTTCTGATTTAATTACATAACCTTTATCCCTGCATGAGAAACTGACCTATGACTAAAAGAGCTTTACTACTAATTAATCGTCACTCACGCAAGGGTAAAGAAAACTTTGCTCAAACTGTCGATCTGCTCAATCATTGGGATTTTGAAATTATCAGCGTCCCTTTGAAAAAGGTAGAAGATATACCTTTTTTGCTGGAAAAATATCGCTCTAATATTGATTTAGTTATCGTCGGTGGTGGCGATGGGACTCTTAATGCTATGGCGGATATGTTAGTAGAAACTCAACTGCCTTTAGGCATTATACCTCTGGGAACGGCTAATGATTTAGCCCGGACTTTAGGGATACCGAATTCTATCGCCGAAGCCTGTCGAATTATTGCCGAAGGTAATTTAAAATATATCGATCTAGGTTGGGTAAATAATAAATACTTTTTCAACGTGGCTAGTTTGGGATTAAGTGTGAAAATTACCCAAAAACTGAGCAAGGGTTTAAAGCGACGTTTGGGCATTTTGGCCTACGCTTGGACAGCCCTACAGGTATTAAGTAAAACCCGTCCTTTTACCGCTATGATCGGTGTTGATGGCCAAAATATCAAAGTTAAAACCCTACAAATAGCGATCGGAAATGGTCGTTATTATGGGGGAGGAATGCCAATCGCTCATGATGCCCAAATTGACGATCAAAGGTTAGATTTATATAGCCTAGAAATTCAACACTGGTGGCAAATTTTCCCGCTTTTATGGACATTACCGCGAGGACAACAGGGTTTATTATCTTGGGTGAGAACTCTTAACGGCAAAGAAATTCAAATTCAGACTCGTAAACCCCATAGCATCAACACCGATGGCGAAATTACTAGCACTACTCCCGCCATGTTTCGAGTTATTCCAGCAGCCATAGGGGTCTATATTCCCCGTCAAGAAACACAATTTTAAAATTAACGAAAAGGAGGAGAATACAATAAACCCCCCTTTGTCCAAAGATTATTTAAACCTCGATCGAGTTGCAGGGGTTTACCGATTTCCCGATCATAAATTTCCCCGTAATTACCCACCTGTTTTAAGACTCTTTGGGCAAAATCATTGGGTAAACCCATATCTTCGCCTAACTTCTCATCGATACCCAAAAAGCGCCGAATACTGGGGTCTTTACTATCGGCAAAAGTGGCAATATTTTGGGAGTTAATCCCAAATTCTTCCCCTTGAATTAAACTAAAAACGATCGAGCGGACGGCATTCGACCAAGCGGGATCACCATCGGCCACGGCCGGGGCCAAGGGTTCCTTAGATATTACCACTTCTAATAATTGATGATCCTGCGGTCGGGGAAAAACCGAGCGCCGGGCCACCAATTGGGAGCGATCGGAGGTGACGGCCTGACAGCGCCCCGCCTGATAAGCTGTATATAAAGCCTCCACATCATCGGAAACGATCGGTTTATAACCTTGAACTGCCGCTTTTGCCATGGCATCGGCCAGATTTTGTTCTGTGGTGGTTCCCGATAGCACACAAATGGACTTTCCGCTTAAATCTTCTAATTTCTTAATATTACTGGCTTTCGTGGCCATAATTCCTTGACCATCATAGAAAACCGGGGTGATAAACTCCATCCCTAGAGCGGTATCCCGGTTAATCGTCCAGGTGGTGTTACGACTGAGGATATCCACTTCTCCCGTCTGCACAGCAGTAAATCTCTCTTGGGGGCTAAGTTTACGATATTCGACTTTGGAGGGATCATTAAAGAGAGCCGCCGCAATAGCTCGGCAAATTTGCACATCTAAGCCAGAATATTCGCCTTTTTCATTAACAAAGCTAAACCCCGGCACTTCTCCGTTAATGCCACAAATTAACTTACCGCGATTTTTCACCGTTTGCAAGCGGCCAGCATCGGGACTACTTGCGGTGTTAGAACTAGAATTAGGTTGATTTTCCGTCCCACAGGCAGTAATTAGCAGTAAAAACAGGGACAATGCACAAAAACGCCACTTTAGCATAGATATTCTCTGAAAATTTTTTTTAGTCACTTAATTTTAGCGGAAAGACCAGAGCAAGCTTAACAGTATAGCCACGATCGCACCGATAACCGTATTGATCACATTGACCAATTCATTAGTTAACCACAGAAAGCGAGTTTGTAGGGTAGCACCGATGAGACTTTCAATATTGGTGGCGATAAATGCCGCAATTACACACCATAACACACCGATAGGATCGATCGCACCGATAGCCCATGCTAACAGGGAAATCGCCGTGGCTGCCAGCAAACCGGCGATCGTTCCCTCTAAACTAACAGCACCTTCTGTTCCCCGGGGGACGGATTTAAAATTAGTGATTAGATAAGTAGTTTTACCGTAAGCTTTACCCACCTCACTGGCAGTAGTATCGGCTAATTTGGTGCTAAAACTAGCCACATAAGCGAGTATTAAGAGGTAATCCCAGGGAGAAGCGGCAAAAAGACTTAGGATAGCGCAAATTGCCCCCGCTAAAGCGGAACCCCAGACATTTTCTGGACCGCGTACCCCCGCTCTTTTTTCGGCGATTCCCTCTGCTTCCTTGCGCGCTAAACCGATGCGGGTGACAGTAGAACCGACGAGGAAATAGAATAAAACAATTAGATAACCGCGCCATCCTAAGCTTCCCCAGACAATTACCCCTAAAACCCAAGCATGGAGATAACCCATGGCAGTTAAGAGCTTTTTTGGGGCAATCCAGGCGATTCCGAGGAGGATGGTATTGAGAAGAACAGCGACGAGCCAAGGATTAGTTAACATAGTGTCTGGGCAAGTTTATATACCCTATTGTATCGATCGAGTTCATGAAAACTAATCAACCTTATCAACCTCTGTTACTGCGAATTCTGCACGGATTAACGGGAATTGCTCTCATTGCCGCCATGGTTACGGCCTATTGGACCTATGATACTTTTGACGGTCGTTGGTTAAAACTTCCCTTACCAGAATATCGAGAAATTGAAAGTATTCATGGTACTTTTGGCCTCTATACTCTGATTATCTTTCCCGTTTTTGCTATCTATGCTTTTCGTCGGGGCAACAAAAGATTAATTCAAAGTGATTCTCTTAACAAATTAACCCAATTTGGTAAGCCGATTTGGTGGTATAGTCTCCATCGTTTAGTCAATACTTTGACTCTTTTTGCCCTAACTTTTGCTTTGTATAGTGGCCGGATGATGGATTCCAAATGGCTACCAGAAGGGGAATTAAATCACTTCTGGTATTATGCCCATTTGCTCAGTTGGTTAATTATGGCAGTATGTCTGATCCTGCACCTGCTCATGACTGCTAAAGTGGGAGGGGTTCCCCTGTTATTGTCTATCCTTAAAGGGGGTTTTCGTGAACAAGATAATCCGAAATTATGGTTATCTCAATTACGTCAATGGGGGTTAAGTTTGCGTCTAGCCAATACTTTTCAGTGGCTACAATCTCTTAACTTATATAAAGTCTTAGAAATTGTTGTTTTATTGGCTATTATAGCAGCTTGGATTGTTCCCAAGTTTGACTAGATCTAAGGGAGCAACTACCAGAGCGGATCGGAGTATAAATGAACAGTTAAAGAATCTCGATCGCCGGGGATACCGGTAATACAACTACAAATTTGAGTACCATCATCTAATTCTACCTCGCAAGCGTGACAGGAACCCATTAAACAGCCAGTAGGAATGTCAATTCCCGCTTTTTTGGCCACATCTAATAATAGTTCTCCTGTTTCCGCTTCCATGATGATATCATCGGGTAAAAAACGCACTGAAATAGTCATAATTTCTCCTTACAAATGAGCAAAAATAGGTTTAAGATTTAAATGTTCTTCCAGTAAATTAGCCATAGTATCCAGGGTTATTTCTCTTTGTTCACTATAGTTATTAATTTCCGTAGGCAAAGATAATAAACCGCGACGCTGACGCAGATAATTTAGCCAAGTTCTTCGCCAAGAACCATTATCAAAGATACCATGTAAATAACAGCCCCAAATTGACAGAGAATCATTGACAATTCCTAGACTAGCATCTTCCTCGAACATTTTTTGATAACCTGATTCACTTTCCCATGTGCTTATTCCTTGGTGAATTTCGTATCCTGTTACTGGTAAACCCCCTTGGGGAAAATTAGATAAAAATTGTCGTTGACGGGTAATTTTTTCGGCAGTAATTACCGTTTTTAAGGGCAGTAAATTTAAGCCAGCTGCCTCACTGTCGGAACCTTCTCGATGGTCAGGATCCAGGATTAATCGCCCTAACATTTGCAAACCACCACAGATGCCAAAAATAATACCTCCCCTTTGGTGATAGGCTTGTAATTGATTAGCCATACCACTTTGATTAAGAGCAATTAAATCAGCAACAGTGGTTTTAGAACCGGGGATAATTACCCCATCGGGATCACCTAAAGATTCCTGTAATTCTAGATAACGTACATTAACCGTTGCTTCGCCACAAAGAGGGTCAAAATCAGTAAAATTAGCGATATGAGGCAGACGAATGACAGTGATATTTAGTTCAGCTTTAGGTTTTTGGGCAGGGCGATCAAGTAAACTGAGAGAATCCTCAGCACTTAAAAAGATATCACTATAGGGAAGAACTCCCAAGACGGGAATTTTTGTATAATCTTCTAGCCAAGTAATCCCCGCATCTAAGAGAGATTTTTGTCCGCGAAATTTATTGATCACAATACCTTTAATTAAAGCCCTTTCCTCCGGTTCTAATAATTCTAACGTACCGACGACGTGAGCAAAAGCCCCCCCGCGATCAATATCCACCACTAAAATAGTAGCAGCATCGAGATATTTAGCCACCCGCATATTAGTTAAATCGCGATGTTTGAGATTTATTTCCGCCGGACTTCCCGCACCTTCACAGACAACTAGATCAAATTCTGTTGATAATTTAGCTAAAGATTCTTTAATTGCTTGCCAACCTTGGTCAAAATAATTCTGATAATAATCCGCTGCCGTGGTGACACCCACAGCCTTACCTTTAATAATCACCTGAGAGGTCATATTTCCCTGGGGTTTTAATAAAATTGGGTTCATTTCTACCCGGGGAATTGTCCCCGCAGCCCATGCTTGCACCGCCTGAGCGTGACCCATTTCTCCCCCTCCGGCGGTAACATAGGCATTAAGAGCCATATTCTGACCTTTAAAGGGTGTTACCTGCCAACCTTTCCGGTTGAATAAACGACATAAAGCCGCAGTTAAAAAAGATTTACCCGCGTGGGAAGTCGTCCCCACCACCATAATTGCTTTCATCTAGTTTTTTTATTGAGCATTTTCAGTAATCAGTAATCAGTAATCAGTAATCAGTTAACAGTAATCAGTTGATAGCTGATAACAATGACCGAATCTACATTTGTATTGCCAGATTCTTTCTTTTAACCCCCCCTTGCCCTCAGGGCGTTTTCAAAGTCGGCTGAAAATTAGGAAGGGTAGGGAGTGTGTTGGGTGTGGGGAGAGGGGGGGAGGCTTTTTTTTAATAATAATGATTTTCTCTCTTGAAAAAACTCCCTCCTGCCTCCTGCCTTCTGCCTCTCTGACTTCTTGTTTTAAGATGGAGAATGAAATAGCCCTACCCTTGCCCCCCCGATGTCGGGGGGGTTGGGGGGGTTGCCTGTTGCCTCTTGCTTAAAAAGAAAACCAACGTTGCAGAGTATTGAAAAATCTTTGCCAGAAAGTGGGTTGAGGGAAAAAGTCCCCTTGGGGTTGCCATTTTTCTATTAATTTCCTCCCCAGAGGAGTGAGACGAAAACTATCGGTTATCCCCTGTCCATCTACTTCGCGCCGCAAAATTCCCACTTTAATCAACCAGAGAAGATAGCTTTCCGCTGCTGCTTCCGTCAGCAGTCTGGAAGTATAACCTTTTTCTAAACCCCCAGCACCAGGAATGCTTAAAAGTGATACACTTTGCTCCAGCATAGCGGCGAATAGGGTGAGACGGAAAGGAGAACAACAGAGGGCGCGTTCGGCCCTGGTGATGGTAGCATCAGGATAATTGATGGCGGTAACGGTGGGAGTCGATAGGCTCATAGATTCCAGTCGTTTAGCTGTTGATAAACTCATTGTTACATTAATTTTGCCCCAACCCCTATCAACCCCAATCACCGATAAAATAGGGATGAAGTGTTAAGTAGCTTGAGTGTTTATGCAGTCTCCCGAACCGTTCGATACTAAATATACCCCAGAGGAAGTGGAAGTGGAAATCGAAACCGACGATTTTTCCCCCGTTGATACCCGGGTTAGTTTCGCTGCCACCCTCGAAAAAGTGAAAACTTGGTACGGCAGCCTGTCCACACCAGCACAGGTAGTTGTGGCAGTGGCGGGGGTTTTTGTGACTTTTTCGATTTTAACGGCGATTTTACGCCTAGTCAGCGCAGTTTTAAGCGCTTTAATCCTCGCCGCTATCTTTTATCTCATCTATCGTTACATCCTCAAACCGAAAGTTTAGTCGGCTATGCACATTTGCTGTTCAATGTCAAGAGTTTAGTTGATAAAAAAAATTTATGGAAGAAACAGACACCAGAGATATCTTGGGGGAAAATGCGGCTAAGTTGGGATTGGCCCAGATCCAGCGTCATCTATTTCTCTGCTGCGATCAGACTAAGCCAAAATGTTGTGACAAGGAAGAAGGGTTAGAAGTGTGGGATTATTTAAAGAAGCGGTTAAGTGAATTAGAACTCGATCGCCCCAGCGCGGACCGTCCGGGCTGTATTTTTCGCACTAAAGCCAACTGTTTGCGGGTTTGCAGCCAAGGCCCGATTTTATTAGTGTACCCGGAAGGAGTCTGGTATGGAAGGGTCAACAAGGAAGCGATCGAAAGAATTATCCAAGAACACCTAATCGGTAATCAAATCGTCACTGAATATGCTTTCCTTTGCCACGATTTACCGGCAATTTCCCTGAACTGTTCCAGAGAAGAAACCGAAACAATAGAGGAAAACAGGGTTAAAACTAGCTGAAACCCTAATTAACTACACATATCTAACTACCTGTTGCATGAGTGCCTGTCGATCCTTTGTCCGTCTCCATTCCCCCAACCCTGCAGCCCGGAAAATAGCGATGAAAGAGACCAACAAAGACAACAAACAACTTTTATTAATCGACGATGACCCAAATTTAATACTTTTGGTGAAGGATTATCTAGAGTTTCGTGGTTATAGGGTGACAACCGCAGAAAACGGTCGGGAAGCCCTAGCAATCCTCGAACGCGGGGCAAATGCGGCCAAAGCAGGGGAAATACCCGATATGATTATCTGTGATCTGATCATGCCGGAAATGGACGGTTATGCCTTCGTCGAAAAAATTCGTCAGGACAGTCGTTTTAGTGGTCTTCCCGTGATTTTTCTCTCCCCTAAGGATCAAAGTCAGGACAAGGTGACAGGTTTAACCGCCGGGGCCGATTTTTATATGGTTAAACCCTTTGAACCGGAAGAATTAGTGGCCCTGGTGGAGTCTTCCCTCAAACAAGCGGGCCGGTTGCCGAAACGCATCACCCGCATCCATTCCCAGTATGTCACCCCTGTTCAGGTTCCGGGTAATGTGGAATTAACCCCAACGGAGTTAAAAGTAGTACAATTGGTCGCCCAGGGACTGGCTAATCGGGAAATCGCCGCAAAACTCAATGTTAGTCAACGGACAATCGAAAGTCATGTGTCGAATATGCTTCATAAAACCGGTCTTCATAATCGCACGGAATTGACCCAATGGGCGATCGAAAGTAATAAGCTGTTGACTATCTAATTATCGGAAATTTGGCAGTTAGAACAGGTTTCTCGCCTGTTCTAACCTCTGACTGACTTAAGCCGGTCTTCCCTCCACCACTTTATCAATTAAACCGTAGGCGACGGCTTCCTCGGCGGAGAGGAAATAATCGCGGTCAGTGTCCTTTTCGATGCGTTCGATGGTTTGTCCGGTGCGATTAGCCATAATTTCGTTTAATTGCTGGCGAATACGCAGGATTTCCTTAGCTTCAATGTCGATATCCGTCGCTTGCCGGCGCCCGGTTCCCCCCATGGGTTGGTGAATCATAATCCGCGCGTGGGGAAGAGCGAGACGCTTACCCGGACTACCAGAAGCCAGTAAAAATGCCCCCATAGAGGCCGCTAATCCCACACAGATAGTCACCACTTCCGCTTTGATGTACTGCATGGTGTCGTAGATGGCCATACCGGCGGTAACGGAACCCCCCGGCGAGTTGATATAGAGATAGATGGGTTTAGTGGGGTCTTCCGAGTCGAGATAAAGCATTTGGGCCACAAGGGCATTGGCTAACCCGTCGGTGACTTCCTGCCCCAAAAAAAGAATGCGTTCCACCGAAAGACGGCTGTAAATGCTAATCCACTGTTCGTATTGGCTACCAGGCAGACGGTAGGGAACTTTTGGCACACCGATAGGCATAATTGGTAACAACTCCTGCTAATTCGTAATAAATCTTAACTAACTTGGGCGAGGGGTTTCGGTAGTTCCTTGCGACTTTCGAGAACGCGATCGATTAATCCGTAGTCTTTCGCCTGTTGTGGGGTGAGATAGAAGGTGCGATCCATATCTTTCGCCAGTTTTTCGGTGGTTTGCCCCGTATTTTTCGAGAAAATCTCTAACATCGTCTGTTTGTTGGCGATTACCTCCTTGGCGCGAATCTGGATATCGGTGGCTTGTCCTTGGGCCCCAGTGCGATTTTGGTTGAGAACAATGGTAGCGTGGGGTAAGGAGGCGCGAAAACCCTTGGTTCCCGCAGAAAGAATCATCGCTGCAGTTCCCATGGCCTGTCCGATACAGATAGTATGAACGGGAGGTTTAATGTAGTTGAGGGTGTCACAGATGGCGAAAGCTTCGGTTTCGTAACCGATCGCGTCCCCCGTGTACCAGGATGTGCCGGTAGAGTTGATATAGAAGAAAATCGGTTTTTCGGGATCGTCAAATTGCAGGTAGAGCAGTTGAGCGATAATTAATTCCGTCACGTCCACCCCGACATTGCGCTTGACATCATCGGAGGAAAATAAGGGCAACCCCAGATAGACAATTCTCTCTTTGAGCAGGAGAGATTCCAAGTCCGGTGGTGGTGTCCGATAGGCTGCATCCCCATAATAGGCAGTTTGTACCGCTTTAATCACTGAGTTCATCGAGTTTTTCCGTCATACACAGTATCCTGCTTTTGATTTTAACGTAATCGGGTTGACCGATTGCGTGGGGGTATTTTTAGCTAGGTTCGTCCCCAAGAATCTCTTGGTGTGGGGTGTGGGGTGTAGGGTGTGGGGAGAATAAATAAAAATAATCTCCTGACTTGAAAATAGAAGCTGAAATAACGCAAATTCGTCAATCAGAATATTTTCATCTCTGGTGGTGAAAATTTTTTCATCAGGACTGACTCCTGACTCCTCAAAACAAAAACTTTGTACCTCACCATTAAGATAACTGCGATCAGACTCAAAATAGATGGACTCGCAGCATATTCTGTTCTTTTTGTCAAAAAAACTTTCTCTTTGCAACAAAACTACACAATTAATTGATCAACGGGTTGGCCTAAAAAAGGCTCTTTAACCGCCATTTATTGCTGTTGCTGAATAGGTGAGTGTAGATTTAACAAGGGTTTTCAGGATCACCAGACAACTAAAAACCCCCAAAAGCACAGAGAAACCCATCATTTCATACTGCGAAATTATACCATAATCGCTGGAAGTATTGCAACCTCGTAAACAAATGATAATTATTTTCAATAAATTCTTAAGAAAAGATAAATATTGCGAAATGTAAATTTAAATATTCTCAACCATTAACGCTTGTTTGATATAAAAAACTTATCAAAAGTTGTAATTTTTACTGACTGATTACTGATAACTGATTACTGATTACTGATCACTGATTACTGACTGAGGATAACTTTAAACAGTAGTAACAACTGCTGTTAAAGCGGCAGTAACTGCGTCCATCGATTGATTACCGTCGATCTGGTTAAGAGTCCCTTTTTGACCGTAATAATCTAAAACGGGGGCAGTTTGGTCGATATAAACCTGTAGGCGACGGGCGATCGTTTCTTGAGTATCATCTTGACGACCCCGTTGCATGAGACGTTCAATCAAGACCGTATCCGGTACAGCCAAATTAACCACAAATGTGTAACTATCAGCCAATTCTTCCAGTAATGCGTCTAAAAAGCTCGCCTGTGCCACCGTGCGTGGAAAACCGTCAAGAATCCAACCCTTAGCACTGTCAGGCTGTTTTAAACGTTCCTGAATTAAACCTAACAACAACTCATCGGGGACTAATTCCCCCTTTTCCACATAAGCTTGTGCTTGCTGACCAAGTTCTGTCTTCTCTGTAATTGCTTGACGTAAAATTTCACCCGTAGAAATATGGGGAATCGTCAGAGATTCCGCTAATTTTGCCGCTTGGGTCCCTTTTCCCGATCCGGGCGGTCCCAAAAATATCACACCGATCCGTTTGCTCATGGGATTAAATATAGGGTTTTAAGGGAAAAAATAACCATCAACCGCTAAAAGGTCACTGGCTGACTATCTAACTACCGTTTAATCATGTCCTCATAGCGTTGAGACATGACATAGGTTTGAATTTGTTTCGCCGTATCGATCGCCACCCCCACCAGAATTAACAGGGAAGTTGCCCCCAAACCGCGAAAAGTGGTGACACCGGTGGCGCTTTCTACCAAAGTCGGAACCGTAGCCACCAAACTTAAAAAGACAGCGCCCAAAAGGGTGAGACGATTCAGCACCCCTTCCAGATAATTAGTAGTAGCGGTCCCTGGACGAATCCCCGGAATACTGGTTCCCATTTTTTTCAGGTTTTGGGACATATCCTTGGGGTTAACGATCAGGGAAGCGTAGAAGAAACTAAAACCGAGAATTAGTAAGCTATAAAAAGCCACATAACCCCAACTATCGGGACGCAGGGCATTAACCAACTGAACTAAAACCTGACCGACCGGGTTATCCGTGGGTAAAGCTTGCACCAATTGGAAAGGTAAGACCAACACTGCCGAGGCGAAAATAATCGGCATCACGCCCCCTTGATTGAGTCGTAGGGGTAGATAACTGGTTCTTTCCCGATAGAGACGACGACCCACCTGACGACGGGCAGAAACAATCGGAATCCGACGGGTTCCTTCCTGAACAAAAACAATGCCGATAATCATCACCAAGAAAACCAGCAAGAGAATCACCACTTGAGCGATCGCTTGTCGGCCACCCTGTTGAGCAAAAGTAATCGTATCACCGAGGGTTTTTGGTAAAACAGCGACAATGTTGACAAAAATCAGCAAAGATGCTCCATTTCCCAGACCGCGTTCCGTAATCAGTTCCGAAATCCACATCACGAACATAGAACCGGCCACTAAAGCGAGAACCGTAGCGGCGATCGAGGGTAAAGTTCCGGCCACAACGCCGTTAGCCACCAATAAACCGAGAGTAATGCCGATACTTTGAATAATTGCCCAACCAAAGGCAATATAACGGGTAATTTGGGCAATTTTTCGCCTTCCTGCTTCTCCTTCATTTTTCTGTAAATCTTCCAAAGAAGGAAGGGCAGCGGTAAGCAGTTGCACGATAATTGAGGCGTTGATATAGGGAAGAATGCCGAGGGCAAAAATCCCTAACGTCGATAATCCTCCCCCGGTAAACAGGTCAAGGATTCCCAAAGCGGCGTTACCTTGAATAATTTCTGCTAATCTTGCCCGATCCAAACCGGGTATCGGTACAAACATCCCAAAACGGAGCAGAATCAGTAAACCCAATGTAATCAACAAGCGACCGCGTAAACCGGCCGCTTGTGCCATTTGCATAAACGTTTCCTGTGCCGTGGGAGCCTTATCACGACTGACGACCATTAACAGTTACCTCTAGTGCAGTTTTTTTATGGGAAAAAGTAATCGAGGGGAAAAACTTTCTCGATTTTTTTAAGATTTCCCCTGTCTTTCTTATGATATAGCAATCCAGTCTTCAGTTATCAGTGATCAGTGATCAGTTATCAGTCATCAGATATGAGTTTTCAGTTCACTGATTACTGTTTACTGCACACAGCAAAAAACTCGCTGCTGCCCGTTCCCCGCCTGCTTCTTGTAATCTCCTGGGGAAATTTATATTTCTTCCCAAGTCCCTTGAGCGGCGGTAATTTTCTCTTTAGCACTATTGCTAAAAGCGGCGGCCTTCACCTTGAGGGGAACGGTAATTTCACCATCACCCAGAACTTTTAAAGGGCCGTCGTTACTGGTGAGAATGTTAGCTTTTAGGAGACTTTCTAAGGTAACTTCCGTATTAGCGGGTAAAGAAGCTAATTTTTTCAGATTAACGATTGTGTATTGACGGGGGTTAACCAAAGGAAAATGCTTTAATTTCGGCACCCGACGATAGAGGGGCATTTGTCCCCCCTCAAAACCGGGGCGAGTCCCTGTCCCAGAGCGAGATTTTTGTCCGCGCATTCCCAGACCGCAGCTAGCGCCCTGGCCGGCCGAGACACCCCGTCCCACACGACGACGGCGTTTAGTGGACCCCGGTTGGGGGGCGATTTCGTGGAGTTTCATGGTGATTTTTTTTAGGTGTACAAATGTTCTACAGATACGCCTCGATCCTTGGCCACTTCCGAGAAAGTGCGGAGAGTTTCCAGGGCGTTAACAGCGGCTCTGGCGTTATTGAGGGGGTTATCGCTACCGAGTTGTTTAGCGAGGATATTTTTCACCCCAGCTAATTCCAAAACGGTACGGACAGCACCCCCAGCAATAACCCCAGTCCCTGGGGCAGCTGGACGCATAAGCACCTGAGCGCCACCGGAAGCACCCCGGGTGAGGTGGGTGATAGAACTAGCTTTAGTTAAGGAGACTTCAATTAGTTGTTTTTTGCCATCGGCCACACCTTTACGGACAGCCCCGATAACGTCCCCTGCTTTGCCGACTCCCACTCCCACCTGACCGTTTTCATTACCGACCACGACGATAGCCCGGAAGCTGAGTTTTTTACCACCCTTAACCACTTTACTAACCCGGCGGATCTGGATGACCCGCTCTTGCCAAGTGGTTTCTTTTTCTTTTTCGCGGTTGCCTTTGCGACGTTTTGCCATAGTTTTATCAGTGTTGAAAGGATATTTTAGAAGTTTAAGCCGGCTGACCGAGCCGCTTCTGCTAAGGCTTTGACGCGACCGTGATAGAGATTGCCACCGCGATCAAAAACCACTTGTTCGATGCCTCTTTCTCGGGCCCGTTGGGCCACCAGTTTACCCACGGCAGCCGAGGCTTCTTGGGTAGCGGTGGATGCTAATTCCCCGCGCAAGGTGGGCTCTAGGGTAGAAGCGGCAGCGAGGGTGTGTTGGGCCACGTCGTCGATAATTTGGGCGTAGATGTGGTTATTAGAACGAAATACGGATAAACGGGGCCGTTCAGCAGTGCCATTAATTTTGCGACGCACACGCTGGTGACGACGACGGACTGATTCTTTGCGACTAAGTTTCATGGTTTATTTTTTACCTCCTTTACCGCCTTTACCGCCAGCTTTACCAACTTTGCGACGGACGACTTCACCAAGATAGCGAATCCCTTTTCCTTTATAAGGTTCGGGGGGACGAACTTCGCGGATTTTAGCGGCAATGTTACCGACCGCTTCTTTGTCGATGCCACTGACGATAACTTGGGTGTTGTTTTCTACGGCGACGGAAACACCATCGGGCATCTCCATTTCCACGGGTTTACTGTAACCAACATTAAGAACTAATTTACTACCCTGCGCCTGGGCGCGGTAGCCAACCCCTTGGATATCGAGGCGTTTTTGAAAGCCGGTAGCGACTCCTTCCACCATGTTGGCTACTAGAGTTCTACAGAGTCCATGGCGTTCTCTGGCGGTACGGGAATCGTCTTGACGGGTAACAAGGATGGTTTCGCCATCTTTATTGATGGCGACGGCGGTGGGTAGGGTTCTCTGGAGAGTTCCTTTGGGCCCTTTCACCGTCACGGTAGCACCATCGATATCGACGGTGACTTTATTGGGAATAGGAATCGGGCGTTTGCCAATACGAGACATAACAGTTATCAGTTATCAGTGGGTCAGTTATCACCGGAAGAGTTATCAGTGGGTCAGCTATCAGTTATCAGTTATCAGTTATCAGTTATCAGTTATCAGTTATCAGTCATCAGTGATCAGATTTGAGTATTAAGTGAGTAGTATTAAATAGCAGTTTCCTGCTGTCTTTTCACTGAATCACTGTTTACTGTTTACTGTTTACTGTTCACTGTTTACTGATCACTGTTCACTTATTTACCAGATGTAGCAAAGGACTTCGCCGCCAACGTTTTGTTTACGCGCTTCGCGATCGGTCATAATGCCTTTAGAGGTGGAAACAATGGCGATGCCAATGCCACCGAGGACGCGAGGTAAGTCTTTACTGTTGGAATAAACTCGCAGGCCCGGTTTACTGACTCTGGTGAGGGTAGTAATGATCGGTTGACGGTTTTTGCCTTTATATTTGAGGGAAAGAACTAATTGAGATTTAATCCCCTCACCCACTTCCTCAAAATCAGCAATAAAGCCTTCGTCTTTGAGAACTTGAGCAATACTGCGCGTCATCCGCGTGGTTGGGATTTGAGTAGTGGTCTGCCGAACCGCGCAAGCGTTACGGATGCGGGTCAGCATATCCGAGATGGTATCGTTAGCAGACATGAATTACCTGTTTTTCTCCTAAATTGGGATCAACATCAGTGGTCAGTTATCAGTTATCAGTTATCAGTGATCAGTTATCAGATTTGAGTATTAAGTGAGTAGTATTAAATAGCAGTTTCCTGCTGTCTTTTCACTGAATCACTGAATCACTGTTTACTGTTTACTGTTCACTGTTTACTGTTCACTGTTTACTGTTCACTTTTCTCTTGATTGATTTATCTAAAGGGCATTCCCATCTCTTTGAGGAGGGCGCGTCCTTCTTCGTCGTTTTTAGCGGTGGTGATGATTGAGATGTCCATCCCACGAATTTGATCGATTTTGTCGTATTCAATTTCAGGGAAGATCAACTGTTCACGAATGCCTAAACTGTAGTTACCACGACCATCAAAACTGTTACCGCTGATACCGCGAAAGTCGCGAATGCGTGGTAAGGCCAGATTAATTAGACGGTCTAAAAAAGCGTACATTCGATCGCCGCGCAATGTCACCATCACACCCACGGGCATTCCTTCGCGAATTTTGAAGCCAGCGATCGCTTTTTTAGCTCTAGTCACTACTGGTTGTTGTCCGGTGATGGTGGACAGTTCCTCCTTGGAAGACTCCAAAGCTTTGGCGTTCTGTGAAGCTTCCCCAAGACCGCGGTTAACGGTAATTTTGATAACTTTAGGTACTTGGTGGATATTGGTATAACCAAATTGTTCTTTCAGTTTCGGAACAATGGTTTCTTGATAGGTGGTTTTTAGTTTTTGGCTCATAGTTTTTCTGCTTACTTTTCCTGGGCTTGGTCAGGAACTAGAATTGATGGGAAACTAATCAATAATTTCGCCAGTTTTCTTCAGTATCCGCACTTTCCGACCGTCTTCGGTAAAGGTATAACCCACCCGACTGGCGATTTTTTTCTTCTCGGAATAAATCATCACTTTGGAACTGTGAATCGGTGCTTCGTAGGTAAGTATTTGACCCGATTCTCCTTCCTGTTGGGGTTTAGTATGTTTGGTGCGGATATTAACTCCCTTGACCACCACGGTACTTTCTTGGGGTAGGGCCCGTAAAATTTCGCCCACTTTGCCCTTATCGGAACCGGCGATTACTTGCACAACATCCCCTTTTTTAACGTGCATTTTTTGCCTTTGGGGTGGGGTTTGAATGTTTTTCTTACTCATTTTTTTTGACCTCCGATTGCCTTGATAATTTTGACTTTGATCAGAGAACTTCTGGGGCTAAGGAAACAATTTTGGTGTAGTTTTTATCGCGCAATTCCCGTGCCACCGGACCAAAAACCCTAGTACCCTTGGGATTACCGTCATTATTAATAATCACGGCGGCGTTATCATCAAAACGGATGCTCATGCCACTATCGCGACGGACGGTTTGACGGGTCCGCACAATCACGGCAGTGACCACATCGGATTTTTTCACGGGCATATTGGGGATAGCGTCCTTAACCACGGCGATAATTTTGTCACCGATGCCACCGTAGGTACAGTTACCTGTTCCCAGCACCCGCAGACACATTAGTTTCCGCGCCCCGCTATTGTCAGCGACATTTAAGTAGGTTTGTTGTTGAATCACGGTTTTTACCTAGGTGAAATTTAATTATCGGTTAATATTTCCGCCACTGTCCAACGCTTGGTTTTACTGAGGGGACGGGTTTCACGGATACGAACTCGATCGCCTTGTTTGGCTTGATTTTCTTCGTCGTGAGCCTTAAATTTCTGGGTTTTAACGACGATTTTGCCGTATTTAGGGTGAGGAGAGCGGTTTTCAATGGCTACCACTACGGTTTTATCCATTTTGTCGCTGACCACTACCCCAACTCTTTCTTTAACTGCCATAGTGGGTTATGCCTCCGGGGTGGACTGGGCTAGTTGGCGCTCCCGTTCTACGGTCAATAATTGGCCAAGACGGTGGCGGGTGTGTTTGAATTCGTGGGTTTTTTCCAAGCGGCGGGTGGCCTGTTGCAAACGCAATTCAAACAGTTTCTTTTTGGCAGCGAGGATAGCGTCGGCGATTTCGTCATCGCTCATCTTCCTCACTTCGGCGATTTTTGGTAGAGCCATTAGACAAAATCCTCCTCGCGAGTGATAAATTTGGTCTTAATCGGTAATTTTTGGGCGGCTAGGCGCATTGCTTCCCGGGCTACCGGTTCGGCTACCCCGGCAATTTCAAACATAATGAACCCCGGTTTAACCACGGCCACCCAGAATTCGGGGGAACCTTTCCCAGAACCCATCCGAGTTTCTGCAGCCCGTTGGGTTACGGGTTTATCGGGAAAAACGCGAATCCAGATTTTGCCACCCCGACGAATATAACGAGTCATTGCCCGTCTGGCCGCTTCGATTTGACGGGAAGTAATCCAACAGGGTTCGGTGGCTTGCAGGGCGAAATCGCCGAAATTAATCGTATTTCCGCCGGTGGCCAGCCCGCGCATCCGTCCGCGCTGTTGTTTGCGGAATTTTGTTCTTTTGGGACTTAACATGATGAGCTATTTACCACTGATAAATATTAGGGATCAGCCTTCGCTAGAGCGATCTTCAAACTGTTGACGGCGACGCTGTTGACGGCGCGGTGCTTGAGCGGGAACGGCGGCGGCAATTTCTTCTTGGCCGGGGATAATTTCGCCCTTAAAGATCCAAACTTTCACGCCTAGAATCCCGTAGATGGTGCTGGCGGTTTTGTAGGAGTAATCGATATCGGCGCGCAGGGTATGCAGGGGAACTCGTCCTTCCCGCACCCATTCAGTCCGAGCGATTTCTGCCCCGTTGAGACGACCGCTAACCTGAATTTTGATCCCTTTGACTTCGGCCCTTTGCGCCCGTTGGATGGCCTGGCGGACTACACGACGGAAGGAAACCCGTCTTTCTAGTTGTTGGGCGATGTATTCGGCGATCAGGTTGGCATCGGCATCAACGCGAGCCACTTCGATGACGTTAATGCGAATTTGACGCTGGCCACCGAGGGCTTTTTGCAAACCTAGGCGCAGCTGTTCGATTCCCGTGCCACCGCGACCGACGACGACCCCGGGGCGAGCGGTATGGATGGAGATATCTACTTGATCGGCCTTACGTTCGATGCGAATATCGGCGATACCGGCATTAGCGAGGTTTTTTTCGACGTATTCACGAATGCGGCGATCTTCTTGCAGTAGTTCGGGGTAACGTTTCGCATCGGCATACCAGCAAGATTTGTGATCTTTGATAACGCCGAGACGAAAACCGAGGGGATGGATTTTTTGTCCCATTGTGGTTTTTCTAATTAAGGTGATTAGTCTTCGTTGCTAGGAGCGACGGCGACGGTAATATGACAGGTGGGTTTGCGAATTTGGTAGGCGCGGCCCTGGGCCCGGGGTCGAAAACGTTTTAGGGTTGGACCGCCATCGGCAAAGGCTTGGCTAACCACCAAAGTGGCGGGATCGAGTCCTTCGTTATTTTCGGCGTTGGCAACGGCGGAACGCAGGACTTTGAGAATCGGGTCACAGGCCCGGTAGGGCATGAATTCGAGAATAATGAGGGCTTCCCGATAGGAGCGGCCGCGAATCTGATCGAGTACCCGTCTGACTTTCAGGGGTGACATCCGAATATAGCGGGCGATCGCTTTGACTTCGTTAGAGGTATCGATGGTCATTTCAGTTATCAGTTATCAGTTATCAGTTATCAGTTATCAGTCATCAGCTATCAGCTTTTATTTTTTGAAAATTAGCTAACTTGGTGATTTATGGTCACGACTATCTAGCTGACGACTGAGGGAGTAGCGACTGATTTATTTCCGTCCTGCTTTTTTGTCGCTCTTGGCGTGGCCGCGGAAGGTGCGGGTGGGAGCGAATTCACCGAGTTTATGACCGACCATCTGCTCGGAAACATAGACGGGAACGTGCTGTTTGCCGTTGTGAACGGCGATCGTGTGACCGACCATATCGGGAATGATGGTCGAGGCCCGGGACCAAGTTTTAATCACTTGTTTACTGCCCTGGGCGTTGAGTTTTTCGATTTTTTCCATCAGGTGGCCGGCGACAAATGGCCCCTTTTTCAGTGAACGACCCATAATTTTCAGTCAAAAGTAAAGTAATAATTTCTAACCCTGGTTACGACGGCGCACGATCAGATCGCTGCTGCGTTTTTTCTTGTTGCGAGTTTTGCGACCGAGGGCGGGTTTACCCCAGGGAGTCATCGGGCCGGAACGTCCGATCGGAGCGCGACCCTCTCCACCTCCGTGCGGGTGATCCACTGGGTTCATGACGCTACCCCGAACATGAGGTCGTTGACCGCGGTGACGGGTGCGACCGGCTTTACCGAGACTAATATTTCTCGCTTCGGCGTTACCGACTTTGCCGATGGTGGCGTAGCATTCACGCCGGATCATGCGTACTTCTTTGGAGGGGAGGCGGATGGTAACGTAATCGCCTTCTTTGGCTACCACTTGGGCGAAACCACCAGCAGCCCGCACCATTTGACCACCGCGACCGGGGACGAGTTCGATGTTATGAACTTCTGTCCCCAGGGGGATGCGACTTAAGGGTAGGGCATTACCCACCTCGAAGGGAGCGTTTTCCCCAGCGATGACGGTATCACCAACACCTAAACCGGCGGGGGCGATGATGTAGCGTTTTTCCCCGTCTTTGTAGAAAAGCAGGGCAATGCGGGCGTTACGGTTAGGATCGTACTCGATCGCCGCTACTGTGGCTGGAATATCCCGTTTATCGCGACGAAAATCGATAATCCGGTAGAGGCGCTTATGGCCGCCGCCCCGGTGACGACTGGTAACGACACCGCGATTATTACGCCCTTGTTTGCTGTGTTTGCGATGAGTTAGGGACTTTTCCGGTTCGGTTTTGGTGATCTCCTTAAAGTCGGAGATGGCCGCCTGCCTTGTCCCGGGGGTTAAAGGTCTAAAAGAACGAATACCCATAGTTTAGTTTTCCGTTATCGGGTTTCTTGGTGGTTATACGTCGGGATAGAGGGCGATCGAGTCCCCTGCTGCTAGGGTCACGATCGCGCGTTTGTATTGGGGTTTGTAACCGAGGAAACGGCCGACGCGTTTTTTCTGACGAGAGGGGCGGCTGGTGTTCACTTTCGTTACTTTCACGTCAAACAACAATTCGATCGCCGCTTGAATTTCCGGCTTAGTCGCTTTTAAGGCGACATCGAAGACGTATTTATTTTGTTCTAGGAGTAGGGTGGCTTTCTCGGTGACGATCGGCTTTAGGATCAGATCGGCGAGTTGTCTGGCTTCAGTTTTAAGCACCATAGACCTCCTCAATTTTAGCTAGGGCTGCGGCGGTGGCGATAACTCGATCGGCTAGGATGACATCATAGACGTTGAGACTATCGGCGCGAATAATTTTGAGATTGCAGATATTACGTCCCGATAAATAGACATTTTCGGGAATTTCCGTCAAAATCAGCAGAATTTTTTCCTCTGGACTGGCTCCCCAGCGACTTAAGGCAGCGGTGAGTTCTTTGGTTTTGGGTTGGGAGAATTGTTCGGCGAAGCTTTCAACCACGATAAAGTTATCGGCCTGGCTGATCAAAGCGGTTCTCAGGGCTAATCTTTTCTCTTTGCGATTGACCTTAACTTCAAAATCTCTGGGTTTTGGTCCGAAGATGACACCGCCACCACGCCAGAGGGGAGAACGGATCGAACCGGCCCGGGCGCGACCGGTGCCTTTTTGCCGCCAAGGTTTGCGACCACCGCCGCGCACTTCCGAGCGGGTTTTGGTGGAGGCGTTACCTTGACGGGCCGCCGCTAGATGGCTGACGACGACGCGGTGAATTAGGTGTTTGGCGGTTTCGGGTTTAGCGGTTTTCAGTTCCAGGGTGCCTGTTCCCGCTTCTTCCCCTTGCCAATTTTTGACTGTGTAGTTAACCATGGCTTTAATCTTTCCTTGCCCTATTTACCAAATTTCTTGGCGGGGGTGATGTTTAACAGGGTTCCTGGTTTACCCGGGACGGCTCCTTTGATCAGGATTAGGTTGCGTTCACTATCGATTTTGACCACGGACAGTTTGCGGATGGTCACTTGGGTTGATCCGTATTGTCCAGCCATTCTCTTACCAGGGAAAACCCGGCCGGGGGTAGTACCGGCACCAGTGGAACCGGGGAGACGGTGGTTTTTGGAACCGTGGGTCATGTTACCGCGTTTGAAGTTATGGCGTTTTTGATAGCCGGAGAAACCTCGTCCGATGGTGGTTCCAGCCACATCGACTAAATCGCCTTCTTGGAAGATAGCGGCGGTAATTTCTTGGCCTAAAGTGTAGGCGGATGCGTCCTCGAGGCGGTATTCGATTAAATGCCGCAGGGGGGAGACACCGGCTTTGGCTAAATGACCGAGCAGCGGTTTGTTGAGGGCTTTTTCTTTGACGGTTTTGTATCCCACTTGAATGGATTCATAACCGTCGGTTTTTTTCGTTTTGACTTGGGTGACGGGACAGGGACCGGCTTGAACGACGGTGACGGGAATGGCGACTCCCGTTTTGTTGTCGAAGATTTGGGTCATGCCCAGTTTTGTACCGAGGATACCGATAGACACGGATTGTTCTCTTTATCTTTACTAGACGACAATCAAAAATAACGTGGCCGTGGCTATAGGAGCGGGAAAAATCTTTCCCGCTTTATCAGCCTGCCCAACTTGAATGACTTTTTTCGAGTTATTTAAGCTGGCATCCCGTTAAATTCGTAAGTAGGACTAGACAGGGTTGCTGGTTCTGCCTAGATTGTTGCTGGTCTTTGTTTCTTGGGGACTTAAAGGGTTTACCTTCAGTATCCCGGCGAAGACCGAGCGACCAAGGCGGTTCTGCTGGGCAGTGCCTTCAGCACCACCTAACACCGATTTTGGCCACAATCAAACATTATATAATATTTGTGACTTTTTAGGCAAGAGGTTTTTTAGTCACCGGAAATGATCCTATCTAGTCTGGCTGAAGGAAGAGGTGACAATGAGGTTGAAGTCTAGGCTGGGTGCCGGGTCTAGGCTGTGGGGTTCTGGGAAAATCTCCTCGCTGTCACCCTTCAAATTGATTAACTTAATTCTCTCGTCTCAAGGTTTTTCCCTACCCCCCACACCCTGTCTCACTTTCAATCTGCTTATCACCCCTTTAGGTTTCTGGCACTTTTTTAGCCAAAAAATTCGCAAAACTGTTTTATAGCAAGGCTTAAACTGATATTCAGCAGATCGCGATTATAGTAGTTATCTTAGTAGTGAGGTACAAAGTTTTCGTTTTCGGGAATCGGTCGTCGATATCAAATTAGGTTACACTGCTTGATTGGAATTGCTTTCAATGGGGGGGGATGACAGCATTGTACTATCATCCCTTGTTTGGAGGTTAAATCGCTTGGAGGTCTTTTTCTCCGGTACGGATGCGGACGATCTGTTCCACGGGGGAGATGAAGATTTTACCGTCTCCGATTTCACCGGTACGGGCCGCCGAAATCAGCTTATCGACGACCATATCGACTTGCTTATCTTCGACGACGATCTCGATCTTGAGTTTTTGGAGAAATTCGACGGTGTACTCGGAACCGCGATAACGTTCCGATTGACCTTTCTGACGACCGAAACCTCTAACTTCGGAGACAGTCATGCCGACAATGCCCGCGTTAACTAGGGCGATTTTCACCTCTTCCAGTTTAAAGGGTCGGATAATCGCTTCTACTTTCTTCAAAATATCTATCTCCTCGTTGCGTGACGATACCTTCTTGGTGAATTAACTGTTAATTCTAAACGCAGAATCTCGACAATAGCGCTTAAAGTCATGATTTCTTCAATTATGGGCCTTGGCCACAGTCTTCTGTGGTGAAAAATTTCTGGGTGGGAATTGGCCCACCCGAGACCATGAATAAACCAACTAGAGAGATAATCCTAACTGAAGACCAAAAACACCGTGAACTAGCAGTAAAATTAGGGCAATACTGCCGATATAGGCGTGAATAGTCCGGAAAAGTTCTTTTTTCCCGCCAGCGAAGCCAGTGAGGGATAATAATCCATTGAAAGCTAATAAGCCGATCGCGATCGATCCTGTCCAGAAATGGCTGCTTTCGAGGATCGGGTGTTTCTGCATGACTAGGGATAAAACACCGCCGGTGTAACCGAGAGCGATAAATAAAAACAGCCAAGGGGCGAGTTTGCGGTGATCAGCCCGATTTTTGGCCACTACTTCCCCATCTTGGCTTAAACGGCTTTGCCAACCGGCATAGGCGGTATAACTACCCATAACTAAAACCACAATCCCCATCATGACTGGATGTCCCCAATGAACGATCGGTTCGGGAGTTCCGAGACTGCGAAAGGCAGCGGCGATCGGCTCTAGCGCATCACTTAAACTTTGATTCATGTTTGTTACCTAACTTTACAAAACCCTTTTGCCTAAGATTTTAGCCGATCTCCGGCCTGGAAAAACTGCGGTTAGCCGAAAAAATGTCAAGTCTTCGCTAAATTTCTTAACATTTCCGCTAGAGATGAGCGGAGAAATATAGAATAAAGGCAGGGGAAACCAGGGATACCCACGGGGATTAACCCCTAGGAGGGCATTATGACTTATCTGCTCAAAGATCGGCGATCGGCAGGGAGACTATTAGCTAGTTACTTGACAGAATATACCAATAGTGCTAAGGCGCTGGTTTTGGCTTTGCCCCGGGGTGGAGTTCCGATCGCCTTTGAAATTGCCCAAAGGTTGCATTTACCCCTGGATCTGTGTTTAGTGCGAAAATTAGGTGTACCGGAGCGCAAAGAGTTAGCTTTTGGGGCGATCGGTCAGAATGGTGTGCGGGTAATTAATGAAAGTATCGTTGAAGACTTGCACCTATCGGAGGCGATGATGGAACGGGTAGCAAAGGAAGAAATGATCGAATTAGAGCGACGGGATCGCTTGTATCGAGGTGAGCGACCCTTCCCGGTCTTGACGGGAAAAACGATTATTCTAGTAGATGATGGGATCGCTACGGGAGCAACGATTAAAGCGGCGATTCTGACCCTTAAATCTGGAAATCCTGCTGCTATTATTATTGCTGTTCCTGTTGCCCCGCCGGAAGTCTGTGATCAATTAGAAAAATTAGTCGATCGAGTAATTTGCCTACATAAACCCTACGAATTGAGATCAATTTCTCTTTGGTACGAGGACTTTTCCCAAACCAGCGATGAAGAGGTGCAAACACTTTTGTCCACCGTCGATAGTTCTTTGATTCCAGTTTAGGGAGATGGGCTAGATGCTAGATAAACTCTCATTAAACCAGCGATCGCTGACTAGAGTGTGACACTTCATAATTCTTAGTAATCGCTAAAAGTCTTACTATACAAGGGCTAGAGCAAATGTTGATTTCAATGACTAGGTGCGGAATGTAGGATAAAAATTACCGAAGAGCCACTTTTCCGTATATTATGCAGTTAGTCATTGGAGAAAATTATTATGACAAAATCAAAATCAACCATTACGGGCGGCAACGAATTAAAAACTCGTGGGGTCAGTGACTCTCGCTCTAATTTTTACTTAGTTGATCTCAACGTCCCTATAAGTGGCAAAGGTGTACTCAACTCTTGGGAAATATGGGCAGACAAAGTAACTCCTGTCCAATTAGTCATTTATAGAAAAACCGCAAACGCTTGGTCTGTGGTTGGTAAAAGTGATTTAAAAACACCAGCGCTTGGCTTAAATCAATTTGCATTAACAACAGCTATTGCTGTACAACCAAATGATTTTGCTGGTGTTTACTATCCACAAACAGGAAGCGTCAGTTTTAACCGTAAAACCGAACAAGAAGCTTGGGATTTAGGCAATTTATCTGGTAGCGTGTTATTCACCAGTACTGGTGCGGCGGAAACCGCATTTTCTGGTTCAAGTAACCGCGTCTATTCTTTAAAAGTGCATGGCATAGATGATGCCCCAGTGTTTGTACCAATCGAAAAACCAGCCAATGGTCGAATTATTGTTCATAATGACGAGTGGGCTTTAAGCGATGCTGGTTTTCAATCGGTATCTGATACCGCGACTTTTGCGTTGAATGTTGCCACATATTTTGTAGGAACGACACAGGGAAAATTTCATGTTTTGTCCAATAACTTTGGATTGGTCGGCGCAACGCTTGAGCGTACCATGACTGGTGCTGGGCATACTTGGACAAAAGGCATGAACATTGCCATTAATGCGGTAGCATTGGCTCAATATGATGCCATTTTTGTAGGTGGCGACCCAGTTGATAATCAAGTATTAATTGATTATGTCAAAAACGGCGGTAAAGTCTATCTTTGCGCAGGCACAGGGCATGGTGGCAGCCAAGCAGAGGCGGGTCAATGGAATACGTTTTTGACAGCTTTTGGTTTGAAATTTGACGGCGTTTATAACAACATCAGTGGTAGCCTAGCGGTTACCAGCCCAAGCCATCCATTGTTTAGCAATGTGAAAACCCTTTATCAAAACAACGGCAATTCAATCAGTTTATTAACAAATGCCACTGCCAACATTGTAATGACTGGTAGTAATCAAGGGCTGATTGCAACCGCAGACTATATTAAGCCAAATGCACCAGCACGGTCTGAACCTACGCCTTCGCCAGCAACTTCTGAGCCACCTAAACCGAAGACCATCGAAACAGAAGAGTTTAGCATCACCGCAGAGGATGACGTGTTTATGTCTAACTTGGTTTATAAAGGACTGGTTAAGAAAACACAATCTGACGAATATGTTGAGCTTAGCAATCGCGGCAATCATCCCGTCAATATTTCAGGTTGGAAAATCACTTCGGTCGGCAGTGCCAGGCAGCAATTTACTTTCCCAGCAAATACTGTTTTAGCGTCTGGCAAGACTTTTCGGGTTTATACCAACGAAGTACATTCTGAAACTGGTGGTTTTTCTTTTGCCAGTAAAACGGCTATTTGGAATGACGCTGGCGATGAATTGAACCTGTATGATGCGATGGGTAAGAAAATTTCCACACTGGCGTATGGCATTGCTCGAACTAAAAAAAGCTGACCGAACGCGGGGCGAGGGGAGAGCATCTCATTTATGCAAGTGAGTAATTATACTTATCCATAAAACTGGTTTCTAGCAATGCTTTCAAAATAGCTTGACATAAAAACCTGATTTAGGGGTTACAAAGGTGAGATGCTCCCGATGGGCTGTGGGGTGTGAGGAGACCAATTCGTGGGCGTTGCGGGGGGAGAATAAATAACAGCAATCTCCTGAATTCAGAAGTCATAATTTAGACTTCTGAATTCTAACTTTTGACTTCTACGGCATCGGTATCAACGGTATTGGTTGGGGAAGAAACTTCAGTTTGATTATTTACTCTCCCGGGACGGCGAGTGCGATAATCAAGAACTAATCGCGATAATTCCGTGGTTAAAAGGGTGAGGACAATCCCATCATCAATCCAACCAATAATCGGGAAAACGTCAGGAGAAATATCGAGGGGACTAAAAAGATAGACCATAGTTCCCAGAATGATAATCCAACGATATTGAGGGTGGGTGATTTTGCTGCTGTACCAGTTGTAAAAAGATTCAACAATCGGTTTCATTAATTTGTCCTCGTTGACTGAGATAATTTAATTTTGTCAGGTTCCCCTTGGGGCTGATAGTGGGGTTTTACTCCCCATTATGTAGGGTTATCCCCGCTAATTATCCACTAAAAAAGCCCAGAAGAAAATTCACCTTTAGGAATGAGCCTGAAGTATGATTACTGGATGCTTAAGAGGGGAGATAGTGGCATCTTTTCCCCGTGCAGGCGTTGGTTAGATCGCCAGTGAAACATCTACTGGCCGCTGGAAAAATCGTAACGTATTCGTTCACGGGTTTCCATCAATAGCTGACCCAGCCTATTCAATCCAGTTCCATCTCCACCATCACCCCAGTATCTATCATTTTTTGTCTGCTCAATCAGCTTTAGATCACCTGTTGAAAGTATCTTTTCAGTCAAGTCAGGATGTTGTGTAAATTTGGCATATAGAGCCTCTCGCATCACATCATCTTTGATGATTTCCCAATCTCGACGCAGTGGTCTGCGACGATCCCGTCCCATCTCGGCCGCCTCTCGTGCTGTTTTGGCTCGTCGAATTTCTTCTTCATGAGGAGTATTAACAAACTTCTGAGCCTGAAAGTAATGTTCTGAGGTCGGCCATATTCTATCTTTTAGATAGATTGGGTATGGTGCGAAATTCGAGAAACAACCGTAAGGCTTGTTAAGGTGATAAAACTTGATCGGCTCACTCAGAGCTTCGATCACAATGCCACCAAATCTAGCTTCATCAGCCCAACATTCTATGCCCTCGATATAGCATATATGGCTTTGATATTCCTCTTGAGTCTCAGAGAAAACCGCCTTGAATCCGCCACCTATCGAAATATTATAGAAACTCAGTTTTTGTCCGTAAGCATCACAAGCTTTGTCATAGCAGACTTCACAAACTGCGCGAGGATATTGTTCCCAATGAGGAACCGATTTACAACAAATCGGACATGGATGATACTTGTTTGAACTCATGAGACCTGTTGCCTAATTTTTTTATGGTAGAATAGAAAGTTTTGCTTTTTTATCGATTTTTAGATTGGAGTTGAAATCTGAATGGGAGGGGAGGTCGGCCACTCCATTCTTGACCAGTAATAGATGAAGTGTAACTTAATTTGGTATCGAGGACTGACTCCCCAAAAGGAAAACTTCCTATCTCGCCATTAAGATAACTGCTATAACCGGGTATTCTAGGGAAGTGATCGGATTTCAGCCTTGAATCTATGGAAACCCTCTTTCATCTAGTTACTTTTGCCTTTGTTTTCGCTTTTGGTGCCTCGGTGGGCAGTTTTTTGAACGTGGTCATCTATAGATTACCCCAGGGGATATCTCTAGTTTATCCCCCTTCCCACTGTCCGAAATGTCACCATAGGTTAGGTAAAAGCGAGAATATACCCGTTTTAGGCTGGTTATGGCTAGGGGGTCGCTGTCGCTGGTGTAAAACCCCGATTTCTGTCCGTTATCCAGCGATCGAAACTTTAACCGGTTTATTATTTTGTCTGGTTTTAGGAGATTTTAGCTTTTCTTGGCAGACCCTCGGCTATTGGATTCTCCTCAGTTGGTTATTAGCTTTAGCTTTGATTGATTTTGACACGATGACGCTTCCTAACTCCCTCACCCAATCGGGATTGGTTTTAGGGATAGTTTTTCAAACTCTTTTAGGTTGGCAAAATAATCAAAGTGTTATCTATCTCTTTTCAGCGATCGCTAGTGCGGTTTTAGGAGTCTGGTTATTTGATCTGATCCAGTGGGGGGGGAGTTTTGCCCTCGGACAACAGGCCATGGGGGGAGGAGATGCGAAATTAGCGGCCATGATCGGTGCTTGGTTAGGATGGCAAGCATTATTAGTCACCGCTTTTCTGGCCTGCGCTATTGGGGCATCGATCGGTGTTATGGGCATTTTTCTTGGTAAAATGGGGAAAAAACAAGCTATACCCTTTGGGCCATTTCTTGCCCTCGGCGCTCTGATGAGTGTCTTTTGGAGTGATAAGATCATCTCAGCCTATCAAACCATTTTTTTCCCTTTGTTGTAAAAAAGTTATCCTGTAATTAAATCTTGATACAATAGTCTTCCGTGTCTTGGATCACCATTAGAACAACCCCGAGTCTAGGGTAAGCCGATTGGCTACAGGAAATGCTCAAAGCTCACGACATCCCCAGTCGCGTTATCGCTATAGGCCCTGGTATTTATTGTGGCCAAGCCTATCAGGCTGCCTTACAAGTCCGTCCCCAAGATCGCTGGACAGCACTTTTGTTATTAAGTCCTCTAGAGGAAAGTCGATAAATTGTCTTTATTTTAAACTATGTCTCTATTTGATTGGTTTGCAAATCGCCAAAAAACAGAACCCAAGGTTCAACAACAACAGGAACGAGAAATAGCCGATGGTTTATGGACAAAATGTCCAAATTGCGGCGTTTTGGCCTACACTAAGGATTTATTAGCTAATCAACTGGTGTGTCTCGATTGCGGTCATCATAATCGGGTGGAAAGTGAAGAAAGAATTCGCCAGTTAGTGGATGCTAATACTTGGAATTGCCTCGATGAACAGATTCGACCGACGGATCCCCTCAAATTTCGCGATCGAAAAAGTTATAGCGATCGCATCCGAGAAACCCAAGAAAAAACTGGTCTGACGGATGCTGTCCAGACGGGAACGGGGACAATCGATGGTTTACCCTTAGCTTTAGGGGTGATGGACTTCCGTTTTATGGGGGGTAGCATGGGATCGGTGGTGGGAGAAAAACTCTGTCGTTTGACGGAACGCGCTACCGATGAAAGTTTACCCCTGGTGATTATCTGTGCTTCCGGTGGGGCGAGAATGCAGGAGGGAATGTTAAGTTTAATGCAGATGGCTAAGATTTCTGGCGCTCTTAACCGGCATCGGGAAGCAAAGTTACTTTATATTCCCGTCTTGACTAATCCCACCACGGGGGGAGTCACGGCCAGTTTTGCCATGTTGGGAGATATTATTATCGCCGAACCGAAGGCTACTATCGGTTTTGCGGGGAAGCGGGTAATTGAACAGACTTTGCGGGAGAAATTGCCAGAAGGTTTCCAAACATCGGAATACTTGTTAAAACACGGGTTTGTCGATGCGATTGTTCCCCGTACCCATCTCAAGAAAACCCTGGCCCAATTAATTAGCTTACATCAGCCCTTTTTCCCCTTGTTATCGCCCCTCAACAGTCATCATCACTACAGTCAACCGGAGTTAATCCCCCTGAAAACAGCCCAAGGGCAGACAACAGTTTAATCTCTGTAGGACGGCACTGAAGTTGCCAGTCCGAGCATTTGTACTAAAATTTTCCTGATCGGTGGTTTCAATGTAGTACATCCCACACTTAACCGGGTTGACAGAGATCGCAAAGTCCAAAAAATTCGAGAGTATGGTAATAAACCTTGAATTGGTGGGATTTTTCGAGTTTTTCTGCCAATTCGTGAACGGGACACTCATTAAAGACGATAGACCGACCGCAATGAATACAGGTAAGATGGTGTTGATCCTGCTGAACGGAACTGTAGAGGGATTCCCCTGTGGCTAGGGTTCTCACCTGCACTGCACCCTGTAATTTTAGAGATTCTAGGGCGCGGTAAACAGTGGCTAACCCCATATTTTGGTCACGCTGACGGAGTTCCACAAACAATTCCTGAGCGGATACTGCCCGATTTAAGGTTTTGAGTAAGTGGATAATGCGCTCTTGCGATCGGGTGCGTTGGGGTTTCATATCAAAAAGGTCAGCGATCAAAATTAATTCTATGCCAAAAAATTATCAGTGCTTTATTTATGTTACCCTGCGCCCTTCGGTTCTCGATCCGGCGGGTACGGCGGTAGAGTCGGGACTAAAGCAATTAGGTTATGATACTGTAGCCGGGGTGCGAATTGGTAAGTATATTGAGCTTACCGTGACAGCAGCGGACGAAACCAGCGCTCGCGAACAATTGGATCAAATGTGCGATCAACTACTGGCTAATCCTGTGATTGAAAATTATCGCTTTGATTTGCATTGTCAGGAGATAGGGGATAGGGATTAGGGGATGGGGGATAGGGGATGGGGATTAGGGGATGGGGGATAGGGGATAGGGGATAGGGATAAAAGACAATTTTGTTTCCCCAACACCCAACACCCAACACCCAACAACCAACAACCAAAACCCATCTGATGAGAGCTTTCTGCACAATGAATTAACCAAGTTAAAAATTATGAAGTTTGGGATTATTGTTTTCCCCGGATCGAATTGCGATCGAGATGTGGCAACGGTGACAGAGGGGATTTTTCAGCAACCCACCCGCTATATTTGGCATCAAGAGACGGATTTAGGGGATGTGGATGTGATTGTGGTACCGGGGGGATTTAGTTACGGCGATTATTTGCGCTGTGGTGCGATCGCTAGATTTTCGCCGGCGATGAAAACTGTCCGAGAAGAAGCCGAAAAAGGTAAATTAGTTTTAGGCATCTGTAACGGTTTTCAGGTATTAACGGAAATCGGGCTGCTACCCGGTGCGTTAATTCGTAATCGCGATTTACATTTTATCTGCGATCGAGTGCCGGTAAAAGTGGAAAATAATCAATCTGTCTGGACGCGGGGTTATCAACCGCAACAGGTGCTTAATTTGCCCATTGCTCACGGGGAAGGGCGTTATTATGCCGCAGAAGATACGTTAAAATCTCTAGAGGATAACCGACAAATTCTCTTTCGTTACTGTAGTTCCACAGGAGAGGTAAATGAGTCAGGGAATCCCAACGGATCGTTAAATAATATTGCAGGAATTACCAATAAAGCAGGAAATGTGCTAGGAATGATGCCTCATCCCGAACGGGCTGCCGATCGAATGCTCAATTTGACCGATGGTAGTCTATTATTTCAGGAGTTGATCAATTGTTGATAACTGAAATATTAGGAGATAGGAGACTCCGAGACTCCGAGATAGGAAATAACTGATAACTGATAACTGATAACTGATAACTGATAACTGATAACTGATAACTGATAACTGATAACTGATAATCCTGTGGCTGTTTTAAAAGATAATCGGGCTACTGTCCAAAAAGTTCTCTGGATCACCCTGCTGCTGAATATGTTGGTTATGGCGATCAAAGCGGGGGTGGGTTTGAGAATTAGTTCTTTGAGTCTGCAAGCGGATGCTCTCCATAGTGTCACCGATAGTGCTAATAATGTCTTGGGATTGGTAGCGATGCGGTTTTCCTCTCCCTATCCCGATCGAGATCATCCCTACGGACATCTGAAATACGAAGCGATCGGAGCTTTAGCGATCGCCGCCTTTTTGGGGATTGCCTGTTTTGAAATCTTGCAAGGGGCGATCATGCGTATTATCAAAGGAGGAAAACCGATCGAGATTGCAGGTCCCGAATTATGGCTATTAATTATCGTTCTAGGGGTGAATATTTTTGTTACTTATTATGAAAGATCGGTGGGGCAGCGTGTCGGTAGTGCGATTTTGATTGCCGATGCTCGTCATACCATGAGTGATGTGTGGGTGACAATTACGGTTTTATTGGGTTTAGTGGGGGTTTGGGTGGGTAATACGGCTAATATTCCCCAATTACAATGGTTAGATGCGATTTTGTCCTTTCCCGTCGCTTTTTTGGTGTTTAGCAGTGGTTGGAAAGTCCTGATGGAGAATTTACCTTTGTTAGTGGATGAAATGGCGATCGCTCCTGAAGTGATTCATCAAATTGTCCTGGAGGTGCCGGGGGTGCTTAATTGTCATGCGATCGCGTCTCGGGGAGTGGTGGGAAGACAGGTATTTATAGAAATGCACCTAATTGTCTCCGCTCAAGATGTGGAAACTGCTCACGCAATCACGGAAGCGGTGGAAGCAAGATTAAGCCAACAATTTAGCCCTGTGAGAATTTTAATTCACGTTGAACCGCCAGATTATCACTCTGATCGGATCACTTTTGATGAAGAAGTGTGAAGCAAAAAGGCCTAAAATAAGTAGCAAACTTTTGCTAGAGGTGGCCATGGCAACAGAAAATCAAGCTAGAAGCATAGTAATTACCGGTGGAGCAGGATTTATCGGCTCGAATTTTGTTCATCATTGGTGCGAGAATTATCCTGAGGATCGTGTCATTGTTCTCGATGCTCTTACCTACGCGGGTAATTTGAATAATTTAGCGACACTGAAAGATAGAAATAATTTCCGTTTTCTGCAAGGGGATATCTGCGATCGAGCTTTAGTTGATGAATTATTTACCAGTGAAAATATCGATACAGTTGCCCATTTTGCCGCCGAATCCCATGTGGATCGATCGATTCTTGGTCCTGGAGCTTTTGTACAAACTAATATGGTGGGAACTTTTACTCTATTAGAAAGTTTTCGGCAACATTGGTTAAGTAATCACCAACCCGATAACTATCGTTTTCTGCACGTTTCCACCGATGAGGTTTATGGCAGTTTAGGAGTAGATGATCCAGCTTTTACCGAAACTACTCCCTATGCTCCTAATAGTCCCTATTCTGCCTCAAAAGCGGGGAGTGATCATCTAGCGAGAGCTTATTTTCATACCTACGGAATGCCGACAATTATTACTAATTGCTCTAATAATTATGGTTCCTATCATTTTCCCGAAAAGTTAATTCCTTTGATGTGTATTAATATTCTTTTGGGTAAACCTTTACCCGTTTATGGTGATGGTCAAAATGTTCGGGACTGGTTATATGTGCGGGATCATTGTCAAGCTTTAGATACAGTTATTCACAAAGGAAAAGCGGGAGAAACCTATAATATTGGCGGAAATAACGAGGTAAAAAATATCGATTTAGTCAGGATGTTATGTGAGTTAATGGATGAATTAGCTCCCGATTTACCCGTGAAACCCGCTCGGAATTTAATTACTTTTGTTAAGGATCGCCCCGGCCATGATCGCCGGTATGCTATTGATGCGAGTAAAATTCGCACGGAATTAGGTTGGCAACCTCAAGAAACGGTAGAGGGGGGATTAAGAAAAACCATTCAATGGTATCTCGATCATCGGGATTGGTGGCAACCTTTGTTATCCAAAGAATATCAAGAGTATTATGGGAAAGTTTACGGTTAGAGAAGGGTAAAAACTTTAATCTTAATTTTAGGTGTGTTAGCCAAAACTAACACATTTATCACTTTAGCTAGATTAATATTTTAATTGTCAGTGATTAAGATCACATAAAAATCTCAAAAAAATAGTTAGGTTTGAGAGACAATAGGAGCAGATCAGACTAAGACTGGCAATCTTTACTTTTTATTAGCAGCAACCATGGCTTATAAAAGAAATTATCGCCGCCGCAAGAATCGGCAATCGGGAAGGACAATTCCAGGGATTTTCATCTTTTTAGTTTTAATGTCCGTTGGCATGGCATTTAAAAACCAAAGTTCTCAACTGCTCAGTAATTTTCAATCATTTAAACCAGCAAATGATTTAATTTCTAATACTAAGAATCTGCAACTTTCTCAGCCAATTATTCCAGGAAATAATCCCCAAGTTAGACAGGGAAATTATCAAAATATTGATCGTCTAGCTCGCGGCATCAATTATCCAGGAAATTCTCTATCAGAATTAGCAAAAATTCTATCTAAATATGCCAAAACAGAAGCAGAAAAAGCCCGCATTATTTACGTTTGGATTACCCATAATATTACCTACGATGTGGCAAGTTTTTTAAGGGGTAATTACGGTGATGCCAGTCCTTATACTGTCCTCAAAAATCGTTTAGCTGTCTGTTCAGGTTATGCCAATCTTTATCAAGCTTTAGCAGAAAAAATGGGATTAAAATCAGCAGTTGTTATCGGTTATGCTAAAGGATTAGGCTATCTAGTGGGCAATGCTAGTGATGCTAATCATGCTTGGAATGCTGTCAGAATTAATAATGCTTGGTATCTAATTGATGCAACTTGGGGTGCGGGAGTAGTCAATAACAATCAATTTCAACGGCAATTTAATCCTCATTATTTTGCTACTCCACCCGCACAATTAATTTATAGTCATTTACCCGAAGAAACCTGGTGGCAATTATTACCGAAAGTTTATAGAAAACAACAATTTGATTCTTGGCCGATTGTGACATCACAATTTTTTCGAGATGGCATAAAATTAGTCAATCACAAGAGTTATGATATCCAGTCTTCAGGAATGACAGAAGTTATTTTACAAGTTCCTAATCACACCCAGATTTATGCTGAATTGCAGCAAAATAATTTACCTATCAATAGCCATTTACCCTTAATTCAAAGAGTCAATGGACAAGCAACAATTAAAGTTTCCTTTCCCCAAGCTGGAAGTTATGATTTGATGGTTTTCTCTAAAAATAAATCCGATAAAAATAACTTTAATCATGCTTTATCTTATCGAATTACCAGTAGTGCTAAGGGTGTTTCTATACCGAAAACCTATGCTACTTTTGAAGAAAATAATGCCTATCTTTATAGTCCCACAATAGCCAAATTAACTAAGAATCAATTGGTAAATTTTAAAATTGAAGTACCTAATGCTTTAGATGTGGTTATCATTGATCAATCATCGGGTAACTGGACTCCTTTAACTAAGTCAGGGAATTTATTTTTCGGTAATGTTAAAGTTGGTTCAGGAAATATAACCATCGCTGGCAAGTTTACGGAGGGTAATAACTACGCTAGTTTAGTTGAGTACGAGTAATTTATCTTTGAGTCATTAAGGAGCAAAAGAATGAATCTTGATACTTTTAACAACTCTCGGAAAATCATTATCGAAGATGATAATAGTGTATTGATGTTTGAAGATGAAGAAGTTATTTTAGTGAGAAAATTTAGAGAAAAAATCCAAGAAGATTTTTTGAAGTATATCGGCAAATATACTTCCTCTGGAAGACTAACAACAGATATGGGAGAGAGTTCGTCTCTATTTGGTCAAATTAATAAAATTGAATGGGTTCATTATCCGAGTGAAGGGAAGGATGGTAAATTATTAATAGTGGGTGAGAAAGACTGGAGAACAGGAAAAGTTAAAACTTATAGAGAATGTACTTTTTCTAGTGTTTTAGAAAAACTGCCTAAAAAAACGCCTGAACGTCCAGATTATGATAACGAATTTCTGCGGGAATTACAAAAACAGGGATTTGAGCATTTAAATGAAACTCGTCAAATAAAAATTACCCTAGAATTTATTCCCGAAGAAAGCACAATTGAGCAAGAACCAGAATCACCCCTAGAGGAGATTCGGCAAATGCTGCGAGAAAATCCAGAAAAAACTAACTTCAATTCCTGAAACACTAATTAGGTAATGAGGAAAATAAATTAAAGCAATCTCCTGTCTCCTCTCTCCTGTCTCCTCTCTCCTGTCTCCTGCTGTAATTATCATGGCAAAAACTCCGAGAATACCGATTCCGATCGAAGTGAGAAAATATGTTTATCAAAGGGATAATTATCAATGTCAGAGTTGCGGTAAACCCGAAAAATTGTCCCAACTTTCCATAGATCATATAATTCCCTTAGCTTTAGGTGGCAGTAACGACATTAGTAACCTGCAAACCCTTTGTTTATCCTGTAATCGCCGCAAAAAAGACCATTTAGACCCGCGCTTTCGGCGTTATTTTCAATGAATATGCAATGGCGGCATCCCGTTCCCTCGATCGCCACTTGTGGAAATACCACCGGGATGAGTTAGAATCGGAAAGGAGAATTTTTGAGTAACCATGATCAAATTACGTCTAAAACGCTTTGGTAAAAAACGCGAAGCCAGTTATCGTATCGTTGCGGCCGTTAGCACCAGTCGTCGCGATGGTCGTCCCCTAGAGGAATTAGGATTTTACAATCCCCGCACCGATGAAGTGCGTCTGGATGAAGAAGGGATTATCCGACGCTTACAACAAGGAGCGCAACCGACGGACACCGTGCGCGGCATTCTCACCAAACAGAAAATTTTCGAGAAAATCAATGCCTAGTACCCCCAATTATCAAGAACTGGTTAAATTTATTATCGAGCCGTTTTTGGAAGAGCCGGCCAGTCTGAGATTGGATATCGAGCGCTGTAAGGAAAATCAACGTCTTTGGCTGCGTGTAGCCTTCGATGATGCCGATAAAGGCAAAGTTTACGGCCGGGGAGGACGCAATTTACAGGCGATTAGAACTACCCTAGAAATGGCGGCCGCGAGTGCGGGTCGCTCTCTTTATCTAGAAGTCTATGCGGCCGAAAATGAAGGCGAACAGCGCCGCACCCGTCGTGCTAATGGTAACTTTGAAGGTACGGAAAGAAGACCGAGCAATCGCCGACCACCCACCCCCCGGCAGCCGAACAACTAACGAGGGATTTTAGGAAAACAGGGAAGGGGTTTCAACCTCGACCCTCTCCAGTTGCTCTAATTGCTGCCAAACTTGGGTGAGTAAAGTGGTTAATCCGGCTCCTGTCACGGCGGAAATAGTCAAAATCTGGGAATTGGTTATTTTAGCAAACTGCTTTTGATAGTTATCTATCGTTTCCTCGTCCACAGCATCAATTTTGTTGAAAACCAGTATTTGCGATCGCTTTTCTAATCCCCGACCGTAGGCGGCCAATTCCCCTTGGATAATTTGATAATCGGCGATCGGGTCTTCTGCTGTCAAGGAGACAAGGTGAATTAACAGGCGTGTGCGTTCGATATGGCGTAAAAATTCGTGTCCTAGGCCGATTCCTCGGTGCGCTCCCTCGATTAATCCTGGAATATCGGCGAATACCGTCCCATCTCCCGTGGGTTTGCGTACCACTCCCAAGTTAGGGATGAGAGTCGTAAAGGGATAATCGGCGATTTTGGGACGAGCAGAGGAAACAGCGGAGATTAGAGTGGATTTTCCTGCATTGGGCAGCCCAATCAGTCCTACTTCCGCTAATAACTTCAATTCTAGGCGTAAATGACGTTTTTCTCCGTCTAAACCGGGTAAAGCGTATTCGGGTGCGCGGTTATTATTGCTTAAAAAGTGGCGGTTGCCTAATCCCCCTTTTCCCCCGGCAGCCACGATTAAAGTCTGTTCGGGAGTGACCAAATCGCCGATAATTTCCTCGCTATCGAGATCGTAAACCACTGTACCACAGGGAACTTTAATAATGCGATCGCTACCGTTGGCCCCGGTGCAGTTGTTGGGGCCGCCCCGTTTGCCGTCATCGGCCTTAAAATAGCGACTATACTGGAAATCTAGCAGGGTTTGCAGGTTCTGAGTCGCCACAAAAATCACCGAACCACCTTTTCCCCCATTACCTCCGGCCGGACCGCCGGCGGGGACGTATTTTTCCCGACGGAAAGCAACGATTCCATCACCTCCCTTACCCCCTTCTACTTCTATTTCGGCGCGATCAATAAACTGCATAAGATTAAATAATTAAAGTGAAAAAATGATCAAGCTTAAAGCTGTTATAGGTTAATATCCTGCCAATTTAAAGCTTCTGCAAATCCCTGAAAATGTTTGACATTAGTAGTAGCGATGACTAGATAACGACTCGGATATTGTTTTTTTAATAACTGCCAATGAGCAAGAATAATAATATCTACGTCAATATTGTAATTATCAGCCGTTTGTTTGCCAATCTTTCGAGTTTCTACCCAAATTTGTGACGCTGCTAACATCACATCGGTATCTAAATTTAAAAAATCAATGACATTGCGTAATTCATTAAGATTATCTAGGCTATTAAAGGAATTTTTTTTGACCGATTCTAATAATAGGATTCTTCTGACTTCATAATCACAGATATCGGAACTAACTACATAAACGCCTTTAGACAAAAGTGAATAAAGCCAGTCTTCGCAGTCAGCTGGTTTACCCGCTTTTTTAGGATGAGTTAGTAAACCCAAAACCCCCGAATCGATAAAGACAATCATCCTTGGCTATAAAGCTTTGAACCCAAAGGACGAGCATTATCAATCGCCGTCTGAAAATTGAGCAAACACTGGGAGATTTCTTGGTCTTGCTCATCGGTTATTTGTGACCGTTTTTGTCGTCTTTGTTCTAAGATAGCCAAAGCCGAACGATTTCGTTTAATTTGTTCTTTTCGATCCCAATCTGGATAATTGACGAGTTTGGGTTTTAATTGATTCATCTCTTTTAAGTAGGTAGGCGTTAAAAATTGCCAGACATCCCCCTTATCAAGGGGGGAAGGGGGGATCAAAGACAGAATCTATCTTCAATTTAATTGATTCATCTCTTTGACTGGAAATTGTCTATCACAATCTTAGCCGATCCCTTGACCAAGAACAAGAGGTAACAAGCCTCCCCTTTCAAGGGGATGAAAATTCAAATCTTGCTGATTTCAAGCTACCGACGACCGGTGATAGTCACTGATAACTGATAACTGGTAACTGGTAACTGAAATGACACCTCACAACTCCAGTCACTATCCCCAAGGTTTTTAGTACATTTGTTTGCGGATAAAAAACTTCTTTCTGGGCGGGGAATCCCTACAATAGGAAACAGGATAATTAGTAGCAGATGAAAACCGATGGGACAGTTTTTTAAACAAACTTTCGCTAGTTGCTTGGGAACTTTATTGGGATTATTGGCATTTTCGGTCTTAGGTGTGGGAGGATTAGCATTTTTACTGCTTTCCTTGCTTATTTCTAGCGATAGCTCCTCAGTTAAGGAAAAATCAGTCTTAGTTTTTAACTTGGCCACCAATATCAGCGATGCTCCCCCTAGTTCCAGTTTAGCCGATAGTTTGACCAGTGAGAGTCGGACCACTTTAAATTTACGACAGGTTATAGCAGCGATCGAAAAGGCCACCCTTGATGATAATATTGTCGGTCTGTTACTCTACGGTCGCGACAATATCGGTGAATATGGCTATGCTACCCTGACGGAAGTGCGGCAAGCTTTGGAAAAATTTCGCCAATCGGGTAAAAAAATTATCGCCTACGATGTGGAATGGACGGAAAAGGAATATTATCTCGCTTCCGTTGCTGAAAAGGTGATTATTAATCCCGTGGGGAGAATGGAAATTAATGGTTTAAGTAGTCAACAAACCTTTTTTGCCGATGCACTAGAAAAGTATGGTGTGGGGGTGCAAGTGGTAAAAGTGGGTTCTTTTAAGGGTGCAGTGGAACCCTATACGCGTCAGGATTTAAGTGTCCAGAATCGTCAGCAGCTGCAAACCCTACTCGATACAATTTGGTCTAATTATAGTGCCACAGTGGCCAAAAGTCGCAATTTAACCCCCCAACAAGTGCAAACTATTTCTGATACTCAAGGTATCCTGGAAGCAACCAGAGCGAAAAAGGCGGGTTTTGTTGATGAAGTGGCCTATTTAGATCGAGTAATTGTTTTAGCTAAAGAGTTGACAGGAGAAGCAAAAAATAAAACTAATGAGGAGGGAAATTCTAGCTCTTTTTCGCAAATTTCTTTAGCTAATTATGCTAGTTCTCTCGATGAGAAGGAAGATAGTAGCAATCAAATAGCGATAGTTTATGCAGAAGGGACAATCGTAGAAGGTCAGGGAGATAGAGGCGAAATCAGTGGGGATAAATTGGCGAAGGAACTGCGAAAATTACAAGGGAAGGAGGAGGTGAAAGCGGTAGTTTTGAGAATTAATAGTCCGGGGGGAAGTGCCACTGCTTCTGAGGTTATTCTGCGGGAAATTAAGCGTTTAGATGCGAAAAAACCGGTAATTATTTCTATGGGTGATGTGGCAGCTTCTGGGGGTTATTGGATTGCGATGGGGGGTCAAAGAATTTTTGCCGATAATGATACGATTACTGGTTCGATCGGTGTGTTTGGATTATTGTTAAACATCCAGAAGATTGCTAATAATAATGGCATTGATTGGGATACGGTTAAAACTGGACAATTGGCAGATATATCTACTATTACCAGACCGAAAAATTCCCAAGAATTAGAAATTTATCAAGCGGCAGTTAATCAGTTCTATGATTTATTTATCGAGACGGTGGCCCAGGGGCGAAAATTATCCCCAGACAAGGTTAGAACTGTGGCCCAAGGTCGCGTGTGGACGGGAAAAGATGCGGTTAAAATTGGTTTAGTTGATCAAATCGGTGGACTAGAAGCGGCAGTACAATACGCAGCCAAAACAGCTAAATTAGGGGATGATTGGAGTATTAAAGAATATCCTCGATCGCAAAGTTGGCAAGAAGAACTTCTCTCTAATTTCTTGCAAACCTCTCTTCCTCCTCTCACTAAAAATAATCACCCTTTAACGCAGGAATGGCAAAATTTTCAGCAGGAATTATTGAAGTTACCTACATTTAACGATCCCCATAGTGTTTATGCCAAGTTACTTTTTAATCTCGATTTTCGCTGATACTTAGGTAAAAATAATGCTCTCTAATTCTGAAATTATTTGACAAAAATTTCTATGAATCGCCCTAATAGCGTTATTCTTGGTTTAGCCTATATTCTGGGATTATTATCTACAGGTCTGCTAGATTTTAGTCCCCAGTTAAACCGATGGCAAGAAGTGGTAATGAGAATTGTTATTATCAGTCTAATTACCCTGTTAACCACAACTTTTATCCGTCGTTTTTGGTGGCAAAGTCCCCCGAAAAAAATTTGGCTGATAGCGGGATTAATAGCTATCTTTGCCGTTGTTTATCTAGAAATTCGCACTCCTTACCCCAGCGCAAACGATATCAGTCATCTTTTAAAAAATAATGTGGTTAACTCTATTAAAATCACGGGCAATATTATATCAGAAATTCGTCTCAATCGCCGAGAAAATTTACAATTTTGGTTAGAAGTAAAAGAATTTAGCCTGAATAATTTACCAAAGGAAAAATCCACAGGTAAACTCTACGTTACTCTACCAAATCTAGCAGAAAATCAGGTTTATCCAGGACAAGAAATAACAGTTAAAGGATTACTTTATCGTCCCCGTCGTGCCAATAATCCCAATGCTTTTGACTTTGCTAATTATCTAGCGCATCGGGGTGCTTTTGCTGGTTTAAAAGGGGAAATAATTATCAATAAAAAGTCACCGACTTGGGGAGTTTGGCAGATTCGTCAGCGCATTGTTGAGGCACAAATTCGAGGACTAGGCCAAGAAAAAGGCACTTTATTAAGTTCGATTACCCTCGGACGACAAGCGGTTAATTTGCCAGCAAAAATCACTGATTTATTTATTAAAACTGGATTGGCTCACATTTTAGCAGCTTCTGGCTTTCATGTGGCTATTTTGTTGGGATTTGTTTTAACTATTACTCGCAATTTATCCCCTAAAAAACAGTTCATTATTGCCGTTACTATCTTAATAATTTACGGGACTTTAACCGGGTTACAACCTTCAGTTCTGCGGGCGATTTTGATGGGAATTGGGGCATTAATCGGTCTGCTTTATAATCGACAAGTTAATAGTTTAGGTTCCCTGTTACTAGCGGCTACAATTCTATTATTATGGCAACCTCTCTGGATTTGGGATTTAGGATTTCAGTTAAGTTTTTTAGCGACTTTGGGATTAATTATTACCGTTCCCTTACTGAAAAATAAAATTGACTATTTTCCTAATTTAATCGCTGAACCTGTAGCTATTAGTCTAGCTGCCACTCTCTGGACTATGCCTTTATTAATGTTTACGTTTAACTCGATCGCTCTTTATAATATCCCCATTAATATTATCACAACTCCCCTAATTACCCTAATTAGTTTGGGAGGAGTTTTTACTGCTTTTTTAGGCTTAATTTATCCCCCTTTGGGCAGTATCGGTGCTAGTATTCTCTATTACCCTCTAAAGTTATTACTGCAAATTACCAACTTTTTTAGTCTGCTTCCTTTTAGTACCTACTCCACAGGTAAATTATCCTTAGGAGTGATGTTAATTATTTATATTTGCCTTACCTTAATCTGCTGCAATCTCTGGTTTCGTCAACGCTGGCATTTAGTCGGTTTATTTATCCTCACTTTAATTTTAATACCGATTATTTATCAACATTTGACTTTAACTCAGGTGACAGTTTTAGCCACCAAATCGCAACCGGTAATAATTATTCAAAATCGAGGAAATACTCTCTTAATTAATGGGGAGGAACCCACCACAGCACGTTATACAGTTTTGCCCTTTTTGCGACAGGAGGGAATTAATCAAATCCAAGGAGCAATAACCGTCAATAATTCGGCGCAATTCTCAACTATCAGTCAGGACATACCGATTCAAAAAACTATTACTTTATCCCAGTTAGAAAAATTTAATCTCGGCGAAATTACTGGACAATTGATCGAGAAAAATTTATTTAAATTTCAGGTAAAAAATCAATCTTGGCTATGGATTGTCAACCCGAAAAATCCCGTTAATTTATCCCAAGAATTCAGCCCCCTAGTGTTATTATGGCAGGGAAGCAATCTAGATAAACAATGGCTAAAGTCAATTCGACCTCAAACAGCGATCGCTGTCACTAACAATCTCTCCCGCAATGCCAGAAATCAACTGAGAAAGGCCCGGATTAAGACTTACTGGACCGGGAGAGATGGTGCAATTCAATGGACAGCAAAAAATGGGTTTCAACCCTTTCTAATTAATGAGTAATTTGTACTACCAAAACCGAACAGGGAGCATGATGCACCACATAATTACTGACACTACCTAAGATTAACTCAGATAAACCCGATCGACCGTGACGACCAACAATAATTAAATCTATCCCCTCTTGCTGGGCAACTTGACAAATTTTCTGTCCCGGATCACCGATATAATAATCAGCCCGGGCCGTGATATTATCTTCTTTAGCTTGATCGACTAAACCGTTTAACCAAGCTTGTAATTCCGCCTGCATTTCTTCGGTAATTTGTTGTTCTAAGGCGATCATATCGGGGGGATAACCGCCACCATAACCGATCAGATTACCATAAATAAAAGTTTCCGTGTAGGGAGTCAAAGGTTGAGACAGACTATAAACAATCCGCAACTCACTAGCGTAGGTTTTCGCTAAGAGGATAGCCGTATTCAATACCTCTGGAGTGGGATCTTGATAATCCACAGCCACGAGAATTTTATTATAGAGTTTGTTGGTATCCTGATCGACTGAGATTGTTTCCGTATTATCCATAGAATTAGCCTCCTCGATAGCAGATAACGTCAGAGTTAAGGTTAATCTTTTTTCACCCGGCTGCCAGCAATACCCCGGGGAAATAGCCAAAAATTGCTGAAAGCTGATGATTGATCGCTGACGATCCCCTAACTCTAGTGTGACATTTTTCGGATAATGTGGCTAAATCCCCAAAAAAATTAACATTTACTCCACTGTCACCCCCTGTCCTGTCCTAACTCATCAGTATTTGTGATATATATCATAGTCAGCACAGGGTCGAGATTACATCGCTATCGGAGCTAATAGAGGATTATAGATTTAAAGCGGATATTTTAAGCTTTCTAGGCGTGTAAATCTCTGACAAATACAATGTCAGTTTGTTTACACGCCTTTTTACCATTTTATAGCGTTTCCTAAGCTAGTGAGGTACACCTATTTTTCTTCCCTTTTGCCTCTTGCCTTTTGCCTAAAACCCATAACTTTTGTACCTCAGCAGACTGAAAAACGCTATATATACCTCTGGTAAAAATCAAGAATTGTCCCTGAGCTAGATCGAGGCGATAATACGGCAGTTATCTTAATGGTGAAGTATGAGGTTTTTGTTTTGGGGAGACTCCGAGACGATACCCTATCCGGTTATACTTCATATTTATGATAAATGCCCTATCTACCATATTAACCGATAAATTGCTTGATTGGTGTTGATAAGCTAGATTTTTTAGAAAAGTATTGATCTTGAGATACAATATGATTGAGATTTTTTGCAGCAGCGGAGCTAATCAAATGAATGAAGATAGCAAAAATTATGAGATGCAAATTCTGGCAATGATGATCAATCAGTATTTAGATGATATGGTATCTCTGAGTGAAGAAAAATTAAATCAGCTAGAGGCAAAGCGCGATCATATTGTTTGGGATTTAGCCACAAGAATTTACAAGGAAAGTGGTCATAAAGTAGAATTTCATATAATACGAAACTTAATTAATTCTAGAATTGAAGTTATGAGGTATCAGTTATTTTTCAGTAAATCCAGTCTATTAGAATCAAAGAGAATCGATGAAGAGAAAGCTATTAAAATAGCAGAACAAAAAGCTAATGCTGTTATTAATGATAAAAAAAATGATGATACCGAGAAAATAACATCACAAGAAAATGAACGACAATTGGCAATTTTTATCAAAGTTCAAGAGATAATTAGTTATCAATTAGAGGTGGAAAAGTCTCAGATACATATTGAGGATGAACTATTTTATTTACAATCTGCCGAAAGAGTCAGTAGTTATAGTTCTTATAGCTTTTATAGTTCTTTTGGCTTTGGCCGGAATAGTTGCTTATTATCAAATTGGGGAGGAGATGAACTTGATACGATTGACTTAATCATGGCTTTAGAAGAAGAATTCGAACTTGAAGAAAAATGCCAAGAATTTACAACAGTGAAAAAGCTAGTTGATTATCTGGCTGAAAATTCAGGCAAGTAACAATATTAATTTTTACCAAAATATTTCAATTTATCAGCCAAATATAGCTATAATCCAATTAGAGCGAGTTCTAAACCAACAACTTATGATTAGTCGCTACATTGTCCTATGGCTCCCGATGATCGTAATAGGAATTAGTAACGGTATTCTCAGGGAAAGCACCTACGGAAAATATCTCGATGAACTGCGCGCTCATCAAATTTCTACCCTGACAGGAATCCTCTTTTTTAGTCTTTATATTGGCACTCTTGTCTATTTTTGGGGTCTAGAATCGTCCGGTCAAGCAATTACTATCGGTTTAATTTGGTTACTATTAACAGTGGGTTTTGAGTTTCTGTTCGGTCATTTTATCGCCGGTCACTCTTGGTCAAGATTAGGACAAGATTATAATCTTTTAGCGGGACGAGTTTGGATTTTTGTTCTCTTGGTCATTACTTTTGCTCCTTTACTATTTTATCAACTTTTTTCTTAATTATGAAAGCTATTATCATTAATCGCTATGGCGATAGTAATGTTCTCGAATACACAGACATAGAAAAGCCAATTCCCCAAGCTAAGGAAGTCTTAATTAAGATTATGGCAGCGGGGATTAATCCGATTGATTGGAAGATTCGTCGGGGAATGCTCAAAATAGCCACAGGCAATAAATTTCCCCTGCAATTAGGTTTTGATTATGGGGGAATTATCGTTGAAAAAGGTAGTCAGGTGGAACAATTTCAGATCGGAGATGAGGTTTTTGGTTTTCTCAATCAATTACCCGGTAGAACCTATGCTGAATATGCAATTATTCCCGCTTCCCTGTTAGTTAAAAAACCGCATAATCAGAGTTTTATTGAAGCTGCCGCCACTCCTTTGGCTGCTTCTACCGCTTTGCAAGTCTTGCGCGATTTTGGCAATATTCAAGCGGGGAATCGGATTTTAGTTAATGGTGCATCGGGAGGAGTGGGTAGTTTTGCCGTGCAGATAGGGAAAATTTTCTCTGCGGAAGTAGATGGAGTTTGTAGTAGTAAAAATATCGATTATGTCACCTCTTTAGGAGCAGACAAAGTTATCGATTATACCCAAGAAGATTGGAGAAAAACTGAGCAGAAATATGATATAATATTCGATGCTGTGGCTAAGTCTTCTTTTTGGCACTGTCGTCAGCTTTTAAAACCCCAAGGCATCTATATAACCACCCTACCAAATCCAGGGATTATCCTCTTAAATTATCTCACTGCTTGGTTGCCCCAAAAAGGGAAACTGATATTTTTTGCTCAAGCACAAGCGTCTGACTGGCAATTTCTCAAAGAAGCGATCGAATCGGGAAAATTAACTGTTAGAATCGATCGCACCTATACTTTTTCCCAGGTGGTAGAAGCTCATAATTATAGTGAATCGGAAAGAGTGCGCGGAAAAATAGTCTTGATCCCCGATTAAGGATAAATTAAGCGGGTGCATCTCATATTTGCAGAAATACCGACAATCAGCAATTATCAGTGACTCTTAAATTATTACAGATATATCAGCAGCTGCCTGTAAGCATCTCACAGTCAACCTAATGCGCGGGGGGTTTGGGGGGTAGAACCCCCCAAAGGCTTGGATTGAGTGATAAAATCGGAAGTAACAACCAATTTTAGAAGATAGTTTCCCTTTAAAAATCCCAACTCGGTAGATTTACAAAAATAAGATGCACCCACAGGGTAATCGCTCATCAAAATCTAAATAGCAAGGTACTTTTGGGAAGATTGATCATCTATTTACATTAATGTTTGGAATGTATTAACTTGATCAATAGTTAGGGATTTTCCCTATTTTTTGGGGAACGAGTAAATAGTTTTAAGTAGGTAGAAACAGAGAACTCCTTAATTGGAAAGGTGATAAAAGTCAAGGGATTAATAGTAATAATAATATTGCGGCTATCCCTCTGTACCGCCTTGATAATCTGTTTAGCCACCCAATCGGCGGACATAATACCCACAGGATTTAAATTACTCTTAAAAGGGCCAAGAATTAGCTTTCTCACCACACAGGGAGCATCTAAACGACGCAGGGTAATCATATCACCGATCGCCCGTTTACTGAGTTCGTAGAGGGGACTAAAGGCAGGATTAACCTCCGCTTCCGAGGTATTCACCCAGACTTCCTTGCGAGCAATTTGATCGTTAGTGCGGACAGTTTTGAAGAATAATTCCATTAAACGCCAGACGGAAAAAGTATTCACTTCGTAGGCTAATTCGATCGCTTCTGGGGTTCTTTGGCCGTGGACATTAACGCCATGATTTAAAATTAGTATATCTACAGACTTAAATAGGTCTTCAAGTTGCGTTTCTTCACCTATTTGCCATTTTACGGTTTTTATGGGTACTGATTCGCCGTTAATTTCAATAGCGATCGCATTCTCCCCAGAAGTGAGCGCGATCACCTTGGCTCCCTTCAGTTGTAGGTACTTTAACAGCGATCGCCCTAAAGTTCCATTCGCTCCGGTAATGGCGATCGTTTTACCCTTGAGAGAAAGTGCCGTCCCCATCAATTTATCCATAAAGGTGAAAGTTCCACAATAATAAGCCTTTTGGTTATCAAAATGGTGTCGCCAGTGGTAAGTACGATTAACGCGCCATGGAGCCGGTAAACTCTCAAATTGCCCCGGACGATGGGTTAAATCGGTTAATTCGTCCAGATTGGCGATGCCTAAACCTCGACCGATCGCCGTACTGAGAAAAGCCAAAGTATAAAGCGATCCTAACCAACCCAACCAAGGGCGATCGAACCCCCAAGAGTAGGCCAGTAGTACCGGTAAAACACTGGCAGCCAACATGACCAAGGCCTCCGGTACATCATTGTACCAGTGCGCCTTGCGATAAATTTCCTCGCTCATGACCGACAGATCGGGACGAAAAACCCGATGATGCCAGACGTGCAGACGATAAAGGGGCTGCCAATGGTGGGCCAGAGCATGATAGCAATCACGCACGATCTCCACCCAAATAATTGAGCCACAAATCAGTCCGACACAGAGGAGCAGGTTTGACATAGGGGATAAATGTTAAATTTTCTCAACGAATGTAAACAAAGCAATCTTAACCGAAAAAGCGCATTTATCGGGTAAAAGGAACCAATAGCCTGAAAAACTGGGGTTTCTTTCCCGAAAAAACTTAAGATTCTGTTAAAAATTTTAACAATTTTCGGTAAGATAAAGCAAGAAATAAGCTTCTATTTGAACAGTTACTTAACCTGAGTCGATTATGGCAGAAAATTATTGGTCGCGAGAGGATGATAACGAAGAATTAGACCCGATTGGTTCCCTCCTATCTGACTGGTCCGATCCCGAAGATGAGGAGGACGAATTTAGAAGCGAAATTTTTCAGGGCCGATCGGGACGCAGACAGAAAGCGGCTTTTAGCCTCATGGCGATCTGGACAATAATTATCGGACTTCATTGGCTGAGTTGGGGTTATTGGGCAATTATCGCCTTAACCATGGTACTATCGGGGCAAGCTTTGCGGCTGCTGTTCACCAAACCGGAAACGCCGCCAATTCCTTTACCAGATCAGGATTTAACCTCTGTCCCCAGGGTGTCCCTCTTAGTAGCGGCCAAAAATGAAGAAACCGTAATCACGAAGCTGGTTAATTATCTCTGTCATCTAGACTATCCCCAAGATAAGTTAGAAGTTTGGATCGTCGATGACTATAGTACCGATAACACCGGGGCAATTCTCGATCGCCTTGCTTTAGAATATCCCCAATTAAAAATTCTCCATCGTCCTGCTAATGCCGGAGGTGGCAAATCCGGGGCCTTGAATCAGATTTTATCCCTGACTAACGGGGAAATTATCGGCGTATTCGATGCGGATGCGGGATTATCCTCCGATTTACTGCGTCATGTAGTCCCAATGTTCGACGATCGAGAAGTGGGTGCGGTACAGGTGCGAAAAGCGATCGCCAATGCTGCCGAAAATTTCTGGACAAAAGGACAAGCGGTGGAAATGATCTTTGATAGCTGTTTCCAACAGCAACGGATCGCGGTGGGAGGGATCGGAGAATTGCGCGGAAATGGTCAATTTGTCCGTCGTAGTGCCTTAAATCGTTGCGGGGGTTGGAATGAACAAACAATCACCGACGATCTCGATTTAACTATTCGTCTCCATATCGATAATTGGAAAATTAATGTCTTAAATTTTCCCGCAGTAGCGGAAGAAGGGGTGACAACTGCGATCGCTTTATGGCATCAGCGCAATCGTTGGGCCGAAGGTGGTTTTCAGCGTTATCTCGACTATTGGAAAGCGATTTTAAAGTCTCCCATGCCTTGGCCGAAAAAGTTTGATTTAATTGCTTTTTTGATCGTTCAATATATCTTACCTGCGGCCGCTATTCCCGATCTTTTAATCACTATTACCCAGCATCAAGCTCCGATTTTAACTCCTTTAACTGGTTTGGCTCTTTCCCTTTCTCTCTGGGGGATGGTGACAGGATTAATCCGAGTCAATACGGGTAAAAAATTCACGTTTGCTCTCGGTTTGGACATCCTTGCTCAAACCATTCGCGGCATGATTTATATGATGCACTGGTTTATTATTATTCCCAGTGTCAGCCTGCGGATGGCTTTGCGTCCTAAACGTTTAAAATGGGTGAAAACCGTGCATCTGGGGGAACATCTCAGCGCCGAAGTTTAATTTTCGAGGATAGACTCCAAAAATTTGGGCTTTATCAGGCTCGAAATCCCCTGTCAGTGAGGGTTACAGCTTTTGGAAACCCCTTTTGGAAAAATTTCCAATTTCCTTAATCATGCTTGCTACCAATAATGTGTTAATTTAGATACAGAATTGAATTCCGTGACAGCACTGGGGTGGCGAAAAGCGCTCGCTCCAGTTTTTTTTCTCGAGAAAACGGGTTTCTTCAAGAAACCCGTTTTCTGTGGGGTTTTTTGCGGAAAGCATCCCCCTATGCTCGTAGGTTAAGGGGGTGAGGTCATAACAATCCGTTGCCAAAACCGACTTTTCAGAATACAATAGATAAGAGTAGTCATTCATCGCTCAGATTAGTTAAGATGATATTACATGACTAATAATATTGACCATGACCGCTTGTTTAAGGAGTTAATCTCCACCTTTTTTGTTGAATTTATCGAGTTATTTTTTCCTGAATTGATCGATTATTTAGATAGGGAATCGATTACTTTTTTAGACAAAGAAGTATTTACTGATGT
>SFBL01000033.1 GCA_007095785.1 Microcystis aeruginosa Ma_SC_T_19800800_S464 | reverse complement strand
TATAGATGATTTCCTGACCTAAGATCACATTTTATTCTTTTTTCCACTTCAATCTAAGAATTGAGAAAAAAGCAAAACCTTATATTATACCATAAAAAAATTATGCAAGAGGTCTATTAGTCTGACACCTTCTCACTTATCGGTTTGTGTGTCATCCTTAGAGAATGTGAAGCTATTTAACTCCAATTTGGATGTAATTGATGAAGCATTTGAGTATTTAATCAATCAAAGCAGTAAAGGGGAAAAAGGACAGTTTTTCACCCCTCGTTATGTGATTGATATGTGTGTAAAAATGCTTAACCCCCAAGAAGATGAATATATGATTGATAGCGCAGCTGGTTCCTCGGGGTTTCCAGTACATACAATCTTTCATGTTTGGCGGCAGATTCTAGAGGATGAGGGATTAGAAGTAAGTCATTTATTTTCATTGGAAGAAAAGCCACCCCGTTGTAAGGAATATGTGGAAGAAAAGGTGTTTGCTATTGATTTTGATGAAAAAGCGGTAAGGGTAGCACGAACCCTCAATCTGATTGCAGGAGATGGACAAACGAACGTACTACATTTAAACACCCTAGATTATGAATTATGGGATGAGGTGACGCAACAGGAAGAATGGCTAAGTGTTTATTTTAATGGTTTTAATCGCTTGAAAAAACTCCGTCCAAAGGGAAGTCCAGACTATAGGGAGTTTCAATTCGATATTTTGATGGCAAATCCACCTTTTGCGGGTGATATCAAAGAACCGCGCATGATTGCTCGTTATGACTTAGCAAAAAAGCCTAACGGTAAATGGGAAACTAAGGTAGGACGCGATATTTTATTTATTGAGCGCAATCTAGACTTTTTGAAACCGGGGGGAAGAATGGCGATTGTTTTACCCCAAGGACGCTTTAACAATTCTTCTGATAAGAATATTCGGGATTTTATTGCCGAAAGATGTCGAATATTAGCAGTGGTGGGATTACATAGTAATACTTTTAAACCCCATACAGGAACAAAAACCTCGGTGTTATTGGTGCAAAAATGGAATGATGATCCCAAAATAGGCGCACTTTGTCCTCATCAGGATGATTATAATATCTTTTTTGCGACGATGCAGAAGTCAGGTAAGGATAATTCAGGGGAAAAAGTTTATGTTAAAGTGTCTGATGATTCGGGGGATTTGCTATTAGATAAACATAATCATTGGATTGTGGATCATGATCTTTTTAATCATGATGGATTAACAGAAGATGGTATCGCTGAGGCGTTTATTGAGTTTGCTAAAAAGGAGAATTTAAGTTTTTTTGACCTTTCCCCTCTGAGTAAGGGGGGAGCTTTTGATGCGGTTAAGTATCAGCAGTTAATGGATAGGTTGGAAGCAGTTGAATTGACTTTTAATCAAATTATAGAAGAAGATAAAAATTTAAGAATTGATAGTGAATTTATGAAAAAAGAATACTTTATTGTCAACTCTAAAATTAAAAAACACAATTGTAACTTACTATGCAATCTTGCAAATAAAGTCAGTGATGGGACACATTTTACTCCGATATATACAGAAATAGGAGTACCTTTTTTATCTGCTTTAAATGTTAAAGAAAACTATTTAGATATTAAAACAAGTTATCAATTTATTTCTGTAAATGAACATAAATTTTTGTATAAAAGATGTAACCCAGAATCTAATGATATTCTATTGAGAAAAGTAGGTGTTGGTGCAAGATGGGCTTGTGTTGTTCCAGAAAACATCTTTGAGTTCAGTATTTTTGTTAGTGTTGCTTTGATTAAATGTAAACGGAGTAAGATTAATCCCTATTTTTTGTCCACTTTTATCAACACTTTTTATGGACAAAAGCAGTTAATCCGATTTAATAAGGGAATTAGTCAACCAGATTTACATTTAGAAGAAATTAGAAAACTTATAGTCCCTCAATTTGATTATAATTTTGAAAATCTAATTGAAAAAATTGTAAGATATTCACAAAATTTAAGGGAAGTTTCTACCAGTAAATACCAACAAGCTGAAGATTCACTATTAACAGAACTTGGTTTAAAAGATTGGCAACCCACCGAAGAAAGCATCGCCGTTAAAAGTTTTTCTGAGTCTTTTTTGTCTTCTGGACGCTTGGATGCTGAGTATTATCAACCGAAATATGATGAAATAGAGAAACAAGTTAAATCCTATATTAGAGATGTCTTAATTAAAGATATTAAAAATGGCACAACACCAGAGGGAGTAATTCAAGAGTTTATGTCAAACAAACCAAAATTTGTTAGAGTAGAAGCTTTCAATCAATCTCTAGAGATTGACGAAGAAAAACTGTACTCAATAGAACATAAAACTTTGATCAAATATAAAAGTATATCAGTTGATAGAGATGATGTTCTTGTTTCTATGACAGGAACGATTGGAAATGTAGCAGTTTATTTAATAGATGCCTTAGCGATTATCAATCAAAATATTGTTAAGCTAACGTGCAATCAATCTATAATTAATCCATACATTTTAGCTCTATATATTAAATCTGTTGGACGATCTTTACTAATCAGACAACAAACGGGCAATGTACAACCTTACGTCAATATTACTAATTTTCAAAAGTTAATTATACCTTTGCTTACTCAAGAAATTCAATCTAGAATTTTAACTTATCTAGAAGAAGCATCTCATCAAAGAAATAAATCCAAACAACTCTTAGAAATTGCTAAAATAGGAGTAGAAAAAGCGATAGAAACCGATGAAGAAACGGCAACCGCTTGGATAAACCAACAACTAGAAAGCTTAGGAGTAAACCTAATCTGATGAACACAAAAATAAATCTACCAATGGAACAAATTAAAGGATTTTGTCAAAGGTGGCAAGTCACCGAATTGGCATTATTTGGTTCTGTTTTACGCGAAGATTTCCGTTCAGATAGTGATATTGATATTTTAATTACCTTTTCCCCAACTGCTAAACGAGGTTTAACCGAAACCCTACAAATGCGCGATGAATTACAAGCAATTTTCAATCGAAAAGTAGATTTAATTGTGAAAGCAGCGCTCAAACGGAGTGATAACTGGCTAAGATGTAAAAACATTTTAGAATCAGCACAAATTATCTATGCCTCATTGTAAATGCTATCAGACGTATTTTGCGCTATACTGATGGAAAAATAAATTAACAGAACTTTTAAAAGCGATCGCACCTTTGCTCTAAGAGTGCTTTTAAAGCAAAAATCCAAACAACTATTAGAAATAGAAACCGATGAAGAAACGGCAACCGCTTGGATAAACCAACAACTAGAAAGCTTGGGAGTAAAACTAATCTGATCAACACAAAAATATGAAAATTCCTCAAGAAAAACTCTCACAACTTTGCCAACATTGGCATATTCATAAACTTTCCTTATTTGGTTCAGTTTTACGAGATGATTTCACCGCAGATAGTGATATTGATCTGCTCGTTGAGTTTGAACTTGGTTTTACCCCCAGTTTTTTCAAACTTCATCAAATTCAAGAAGAACTATCTCAATTATTTGATGGACGTACTATTGATCTCGTTACCATCAAATCTCTTAATCATCATATTCGTGAGCGTGTTTTAGCAACAGCAGAGGTGTGTTATGTTCATGATTGACACAGCAAATAAAGCACTTAGCTTTGTAGAAGGTGTCAGTCGAGAAGATTTTGATAATAACGAACTTTTACGGTTATCCCTCACCCATTTATTGCAAATTATCGGAGAAGCAGCGCGTCGTGTATCACCAGACTTTCGGGAGAATTATCCAACAATTCCTTGGCAAGCAGTCGTCGGAATGCGGAGCAAAGTAGTACATAATTACTTAAATGTTGATGAAGATATTGTTTGGAATACCGTTAAAAATGATTTACCATTTTTAGTTAAAGAACTAGAAAAGATTCTGATCAGGTAAAACTTTGGGAAAATTAGCATAATTTAGATATTGAACTAACCCACTGAAGGAGAGAAACATGAAAGCACTCAAGGTTATGGCAACCATTGATGAACAAGGACAACTAACCCTAGATCATCCTTTAATCATAGACAAAAACAGCCGTGTAGAAGTTATTATTCTCATCCCAGAGGAGGAAACCCAAGATACATCTCAAGCAGAAATTTTAGCAGACTTTCGGCAAGCTTGGCATGAAGCCATGACAGGACAAACCATTCCCGTTTCTCAACTTTGGGAAGGGTTAGAAGATGACTAATCAACCGATAATTCAAGTTTTAGCCTCGGCGACATTCAAGCGAAATCTCCGCACTCTTGCTAAGAAATATCGCAGTATTCGAGATGACATTCAACCTATGATTGAACAACTTGAGCAAGGAGAATTACCTGGTGATCAAATACCTAGTATTGGTTATACTGTCTTCAAGTTGAGAGTCCGAAATAGTGATATTCAAAAAGGCAAAAGTGGGGGATACCGTTTAATTTATTACGTCAAAACTGCAACAGCAATCATTCTGTTAACTATTTACACGAAATCTGAACAAGTTGATATGGCGGTAAAGGATATTCAAAGCATTATTACAGACTATGAACAACAGTAAACAGATTACAATTGTAACAGCTATTAATTGGACTAACCACCCATGAATATTAAACAAAAACTATCTTTAGTAACACAAAATCTCTCCGATGAACAATTAGAACCCTTGTTAGAGTTAGCAGTAAATTTACAAAATAACAACCCAAATACACTTAACTTTACTGAACAAATTACCTCTCAAGCTTATCAAGAATGGGTTAGTTCTGATCATGACATCTACGACGAGATTTTTGCCGATGAAATTACAAAAGGGTGATGTAGTATTGTGTCAAGTACCCATGCCATCCAGTCAATTTCAACAGTTTAAGCTTCGTCCTGCTGTTATCGTATCAGCTAATGATATTAATCAAATTTTAGATGATGTAATGGTTGTTCCTTGTACCTCTAATCGTAATCGCTCCTTTTCGATAAACCAACAACTAGAAAGCTTGGGAGTCAAACTAATCTGATCAACACAAAAATAGAACTACCCTGGATTTTTACCAGAGGTCTATTTTTAACGGGGGAGGATGTCAACCCTCACTTCCAGGCTCAACCTTATGGCCGACTTCGCTAATCCATTGAGCAATTTCTGCGCGGGATGCGGTGGTTTCTACCGTGACGATTTTATTGGCTACATCCACCGATATTTGGGCTGCCGGTTGCTGATTGTTAATCGCTTTAGTAATGGTATTAGCGCAACCTTCACAGGCAATACTAGGCACTTTTAGGGTAATTGTCATTGTTGTAACTCCAGTAACTTTATAGCTAAAAACTAGCATAAATTGTCAGGGGTAGCTGATTTTTTAAGAGTTTATTTACCATTTCAGCACTGCCGCTTCGATCCCCTGTTCCCGACGCAGTTTACTATCTTTTTCTAGCCATTGGATTACCTGTTTATGGGTTAATTCTTCTAGGGTTACTCCCGTATCTTCGGCGATTATTTTTAGTAAGCGTAGGGAAGAAATCGTTAAACGAGTCAGGAATTTTTCGGGAGAAGTCAAGAGGGCAGCGTCCACATCTGCGGATTCTTCTGGGGTTAAAAATTGTCTGTTTTCGATCATAGTTTTATTTGGTTTCCATCCAATTATCACCAGCTTTTATTTCTACCAAGAGAGGGATTGTCAAGGAGACAGCTTCCTCCATAGTCGTCTTGATTTTTGACTCTAGGGATGGCCATTCTTCTCTTGGTACTTCCAAGACTAATTCATCATGGACTTGCAGCAGTAATCTCGCTCGATAATTTTGCAGCACCTCGGCCAATTTTACCATCGCTACTTTAATAATATCAGCACTGGAACCCTGAATGGGCGCATTAGCAGCCGATCTTAATAATTGTGCCTCCTCGTTATTGAGTTTGAGGCTATCTAAATCGATGTCATGTAAGGACAGTCCCCGCAGTCTTTTTAAGAGGGGATTATCGAAGTTAAAATAACGTCTTCTACCCAAAATTGTTTCCACATATCCTTGAGAGATCGCTTGTTTTTTGCTATTCTCTAAATACTCAAATACTTGGGCATAACGTTGATGATATTTTTCAATAAATTTTCTGCCTTGTTCTACGGTTAGTTTCGATTCACGGGCGAATTTTTGCGCTCCCATACCATAAATAACTCCGAAGTTAATTGTTTTTCCTAAACTGCGTTCTTCGGTGGTAATTTCCCTTTTATCAAAGAGCAATTGAGCGGTGACTTTATGAACATCTTGATTACTACGATACGCTTCTAATAAAACTGGTTCTTGACTGAGATGAGCAAGAATTCTTAACTCGATTTGTGAGTAGTCTGCTGACACTAATAAGTAACCATCTTCGGGAATAAAAGCTTGACGAATTCGTCGGGAAAATTCACTGCGAATGGGGATATTTTGTAGGTTAGGATTGGAGGATGATAAGCGTCCGGTGCTGGTGATGGTTTGATTAAAATCTGTATGCACTCGTGCGGTTTTTGGTTCGACTAATTTCGGTAAAGCATCCACATAGGTGGATTTTAATTTGGATAAGGTGCGATGTTCAAGGATATAATCAATTAGGGGATGATCGCCTTGTAATTTCTCTAAAACACTTTGATCGGTAGAGTAACCTGTTTTAGTTTTTCTGGATTTTTTGCGATTGAGTGCCAATCGCTCAAAGAGGATTTCACTTAACTGTTTAGGAGAGCTAAGATTAAAAGTTTCTCCGATGGATTCGTAGGCATTTTTTTCTATGTCTGCTAAGTCTCTTTCTAGTTGCTGGGACAAGTTTTTTAGATAATTGACATTAATTTTTATACCATAATTTTCCATCTGCCACAGCACCATCACTAAGGGAGATTCCACCTCTGAGAATAATTGATATAAAGAGGGAATTTTAGTTAATTCTGCCTGTAATTTTTCTCGAAGTAAATAGGTAGCGTAGGCATCTAATCCGCAGTAGTTGGCAGTGGTGGCAATATCTAGATCAGCGATGGTTTTTCCCCCAGGAATACCGAGACTTTTATAACTAAGGGAAGTGATACCGTCTAAATAGCGATCACATAAATCTTCGAGATTATGAGTTAGTTCGGGATGGAGGACATAACTAGCCACCATAGTATCAAAAACTAGACCTTTAACGGTAATTCCTTGATGATAAAAAATATCAATATCAAATTTCGCATTCTGAAAGACTTTTGGATAATCATCACCAGCTAAAATTGGGCGTAATTTTTCGAGAACTATCTCTAGATTTAAATTATCACCGCTCTGGTGGCCGATGGGAATATAGGCCATAGCATTTAATTCTTTTCCCCAACAGCAACCGATGCCGACTAATTTGGCTACACGAGGATTTAAATCTGTGGTTTCAGTGTCCCAAGCGACGGGAAAATGTGGATTAGTAAAAGTTGTTAATTTTGCCAGTAAAGCATCTAACTTAGGAATAGTATCAATAATGTCGGGAGCAATTAGAACCGGTGGAGAAACAGGGGGTAAATCAAACAGAGACAATTGATTAGAATCAGCATCGCTAGTTAATTCTAGGGTAGGAGTGCCACCTAGATGCTGTTGAATTTGATCGAGTTTCTGGAGAATTTTCTTTAACTCTAATCTTTCCAATAAAGGTTTAACTAAACGCCGATCAAAACCTCGGAGACGAAATTTATCCTCCTCCAGACTAACGGGGGCATCAAGGGCAATTTTAGCTAAATAGCGAGAACTTTCGGCGGCGGTTTTTCCCTCTAATAATTTAGTTTTTACCATTCCCTTGATCGATTCCAGATTGGTATAGATATCGTCTAAGTTATCGTATTTTTTTAATAAATCTATCGCTGTTTTTTCGCCAATTCCGCGCACACCGGGGATATTATCGGACTTGTCACCGCAAAGAGCTTTAAAATCTACTACCTGTTTTGGTGTCACCCCTAACTTTTCCGTGACAGCTTGGGAATTAAATTCTGTATAACCCTGTCCCGATGTACTTTTGACCGCATTAATATCCAGATAGAGAACCGTGGTTTTTTTCTCCTCATCTACCAATTGAAATAAATCTCGATCGCCTGTTAAAATCTTAACAGTATAACCATTATTGCCAGCTTGTTTGGCCAAAGTTCCTAAAACATCATCTGCTTCATAACCCGGGGAAGTCACAATAGGAATATTCATCGCTGCCAAGAGACTTTGCAGATTAGTTAAATCGGGGCGAAATTCTTCGGGAGTTTCTTGCCGATTAGCCTTATAATTGACATCAGCTTCGTGGCGAAAAGAAGGAACGGCTAAATCAAAAGCGACTGCTAAATAAGTGGGTTTTTGAGTTTCTAGTAACTGCATCAGAGAATTTAAAAACCCAAAACAAACACTGGTGGGAATGCCGGTAGAAGTACGCAGAGGACCCGAACGAGACTTAGCAAAGGCATAATAGGCACGAAAAGCCAAAGAATGCCCATCAATCAGGATAAATAGCTTATTTTGCTCGGCACCGGTCATAATTTAGCCTCTTTAGTCCTATCAAAATAATACTAAATATTGTATAAAATTTACATTCCCTATTTTGCCCAAATTTGACAAGGGGGTTTTTTCTGTATTAGAGTATAACAGAGGCTGGCATTGTTCTAACCTTAAATCTTTCTATCTCTTGACAGGCGGCGGATGCCTGTGCTACCAATTGCATCAAGATCATTTACCGGCATCCTGCTTGTACCACTAGGGAACTATCAGAAAAATGCCGATTACTGTAGGATCTGTTTGAAATCTGTTAGCGACGAAGGGAATTATACTAAATCTGGTTATTAAAGACTGATTATTTATTCCCCTTTTTGCATGAGATGAGTAGAAAACGGGTTTCTCCGAGAAACCCGTTTTCTGTGCGTTACTCAACGGATTTAGTATTATGCTACACTAGCATCAATATCTAGTCAAAAAGGCTTGTAATTTATGATTCCTCATCTTTCTCTTAGCCAGATTATAGAATCTATCGATCAACTTTCTTTAGAAGAACAAAACCAATTATTGGAAAAATTAGCGCAGAAAAAACAACAACAAGAGCATCCACTGCTCAATATACCAGTTACACTAACCTATAATCCCCTCTTAGATGAAGTCATAGAGAGTATAGAAACCTATCGTCAAAAAGTTGACCAAGAAGACAGTCAACAAGTTGAAATACCGTGACCCAATATATATTAGATACCGATCATATAACCCTACTGCAAAAACTACATCCGAACTTAGTTCGGAGAGTAGCGTTTATCAATCCTGATGATATTGCTATAACAATTATTACTTTAGAAGAACAAGTAAGAGGATGGTTCAGTGTGATCAGAAAATACTCTCAAAGCAATCAATATGAAAAGTTAATCAAAGGGTATCAAGGTTTGAGAGATGTAGTTAATTATCTGAGCAAATTTAAAATTGTTAACTATACTTTAGAAGCTCATTATCATTTCAGAGAATTACGGGAGCAAAAAATTCGTATAGGAACACAAGATTTAAGAATTGCAGCGATTAGTTTATCAGAAAACAGTATTTTATTAACACGCAATTATCGTGATTTCTCCCAAATCCCTAATTTACGCCTGCAAGATTGGACAACATAGAACTCTGTAGGGATGACTACGAAGATTGTTACATTTTTTAAGGATTACCGAGCCATTATTCAGCTATTAGCCTTGAATCGGCGATCGCTGATCAGTGATCACTGATCGCTGATCACTGATACTTAACACCCCGTCAAAAAAAATATTTGCCAAAAAACCAGCGTAAGGGTATTTTAAGAATAATTTTATATGTGTGCTGTGCGATTACATGAGAATCCTAGTTACGGGTGGTGCGGGTTTTATCGGTTCCCATCTAATCGATCGCTTGATGGAACAGGGTCATGAAGTGATCTGTCTGGATAACTTCTACACAGGGACGCGCAGAAATATCGTTAAATGGCTAGGAAATCCTTATTTTGAGCTAATTCGTCACGATATCACCGAGCCGATCCGTTTAGAAGTCGATCAGATCTATCACCTGGCCTGTCCTGCTTCCCCAATCCACTATCAATACAACCCCGTCAAAACGATTAAAACCAATGTTTTAGGGACTATGTATATGCTGGGCCTAGCTAAAAGGGTAAAAGCGCGATTTTTGCTCGCTTCTACCTCAGAAGTCTATGGCGATCCCGATGTGCATCCGCAAACGGAAGAATATCGAGGTAATGTCAACTGCATCGGACCGCGTTCCTGTTATGACGAAGGTAAACGGGTGGCAGAAACCCTGGCTTTTGAGTATTATCGGGAGCATAAAGTCGATATCCGGGTGGCCCGGATTTTCAACACCTACGGCCCGCGAATGCTGGAAAACGATGGTCGAGTGGTGAGTAATTTCGTCGTGCAAGCTTTGCGCGGTGAACCCCTGACGGTTTATGGTGAAGGTTCCCAAACCCGCAGTTTTTGCTATGTTTCTGACCTGGTGGAAGGGTTAATGCGTTTGATGAATGGGGACTTTATCGGACCGGTTAATCTCGGCAATCCCGATGAATACACAATTCTGGAATTAGCGCAAGTGATCCAAGGCATGATTAATCCCGAGGCCGAATTGGTCTATCAACCACTGCCGGAAGATGATCCCAAGCAACGACAACCGGATATCACTCGTGCTAAAACTTATCTGGATTGGAGTCCCACTATTCCTCTAAATCAGGGTTTAAAAATGACGATCGAGGATTTCCGTTCTCGTCTAAGCTAATCCCTAATCAATAAATTTAACTTAAATGTCACTGGAGTGATTATCATGCGTGTTTGTGTTATCGGAACGGGTTATGTGGGTTTAGTCACCGGGGTTTGTCTAGCACATATCGGCCATCATGTTATCTGTATTGATAACAATGAAGAAAAAGTCAAATTGATGAAATCGGGACAATCCCCCATCTATGAACCGGGGTTATCGGAATTAATGCAGTCTTCGGCAGCCTCCGGCAATCTGGAATTCTCCACGGACCTAGAAGCGGGAGTTAAACACGGTGAAATCCTCTTTATCGCTGTTGGTACACCAGCACTACCCACAGGGGAAAGTGACACCCGTTATGTGGAAGCGGTGGCCCGGGGTATTGGGGCCCATCTCAACGGTGGTTATAAAGTAATCGTCAATAAATCTACCGTTCCCATCGGTTCTGGGGATTGGGTACGGATGATCGTCCTCGATGGCGTGGCCGAGAGACAAAAAAATCTTGTGGCCGCTGGTGGCGGTATTAGTACACTAGAACGCATCGAAGCGGAATTCGATGTGGTCAGCAATCCCGAATTTTTACGGGAAGGTTCGGCAGTTTATGATACTTTTAACCCCGATCGCATTGTTTTAGGCAGTAATAACCCGAAAGCCATCGAAATGATGAAGGAATTGTATGCGCCTTTGGTTGAACGCCAATTCTCTGAAGATACCTCCTTGCCTCCCGTTCCCGTGGTGGTTACGGATCTCAGTTCGGCAGAAATGATTAAATACGCCGCTAATGCCTTCCTAGCCACTAAAATTAGCTTTATTAACGAAGTAGCTAACATCTGCGATCGCGTGGGAGCCGATGTCACCCAAGTGGCTAAAGGTATCGGTTTAGATTCCCGTATCGGCAGCAAGTTCCTCTCGGCCGGAATCGGTTGGGGGGGTTCCTGTTTCCCCAAAGATGTGTCAGCTTTGGTCCATACCGCAGAAGACTACGGTTACGAAACGGAATTACTCAACGCCGCTATCAATGTTAACAAACGTCAACGGACAATTGCGATCGAAAAACTGCAACAGGAATTAAAAATCCTCAAGGGTAAAACCGTCGGTTTGTTGGGATTAACTTTTAAACCCGATACCGATGATATGCGCGATGCCCCAGCTTTAACCATGATCGAACAGTTAAATCGTTTAGGTGCTAAGGTAAAAGCTTATGATCCGATCGTTTCCCAAAGTGGTTTAAGTCACGGTTTAAGCGGTGTGATTATCGAATCGGATCCAGAAAGATTAGCCGATGGTTGTGACGCTTTGGTGGTGGTGACGGAATGGCAAGAATTCCTCCGTCTCGACTACGGCAAAATGGTTAAAACCATGCGCGAACCCGTGTTAATTGATGGTCGCAATTTCCTCGATCCTGCGGTGGTGACAGCAGCTGGTTTTCGTTACCTCGGGATTGGCCGTTAATCCCAGGAATCCGCCTTTTCAGCAGGACTGACGCGGTTGGGGAAGGGACAAGCAGCACCAACCCTTACCCCTGCTCCTAGGGGCGAAAACTGCCCGATTATGCCGTCTGAAAAACGAAAACTTCCTAGCTGACCATGGGGATAGTTGCAATGGTTACATGATATGAACAGGAGCCACTAGAATCCGGGGGCGATGGGTAGAATTGAATTGAGAAACTAGAAATCAGTTTTAGCAATACCTATGGTTAGCTCTGTTCAATACCGCTACACTAACGAACAAGTTAGGGACTGGTTACGGGGATTACTGACAATTGCTTGGTGTGATGGGGATTATAGCACCAGCGAACAGGAATCGATCGCCCGTTTCGCTCATGAATTAGAATTAGATGACGACCACGTTCTCTATCAATCGATTAGTCCCGAAGAATTGGCCGCAAGTTTCGGTCATGACCCCAAAATATCAGAAAACTTCCTCCGCACGGCGGTTATGGTAGCGATCGCCGACGGCATTTATTCCCCCGCAGAAGCGCAATTACTGCGTAGTTATCGGGATGCTTTCGGGTTAGAAATCGAGGCCCTGTCAGCTTTAGAACATACTATCTGTGAAATTCCCGAAATTACCACAGAAGCGAATAAATCCGAGTTTATCAGTGCCGAACATCCCCACCCAGATCTGCTGCATCCCCTCAAAGATTGGTTAGATGGGGTAGAAATGCACGATCCGCGTCTGGCCCGGTTTATCTGCAAAATGGTGCCGCCTCAATGTCCTTTTGAACGCGATATCGTGCTTTTTGGTCATAAATTAGTCCATATTCCGCCTCTGTGCAAGTTAAATCCTCTCTACGAACAATTAGTCGGCTTACGCTTCCGCGCCCTATCATACTTAGCCGATGATTGTCAAGAGGATATTTCCGAGTATATTTAGCCAATTTAACTAAAATTGCGGTTAAAATGGTATAAATATCCTGCTGACAGAAAATATCTCAGCCTCAAGGCCTTTCCTAGCTAATTCTTCCGTTAAAATTAGGTTAAATCGCCGTTGACAGAGAAATATGAGTAAAAACTCCCGACGAGTCGATTTTCCTGATTTACCGGGGCTAAAAAACCTGCGCTCCTATCAATGGCAGTGGCTGGGCCGAGATATACTCGCCGGTGTCACCGTGGCAGCCTACGCTATTCCCCAGTGTATGGCCTACGGCGACCTGGCTGGGGTCGAGCCAGTGGTGGGATTGTGGACTCTCGTGCCGGCGGCCCTAGTTTATGCCCTTTTTGGCTCCTCATCGCAACTGTCCCTCGGACCAGAATCGACCACGGCAGTGATGACGGCGGCAGCGATCGCACCGATGGTGAGCCTTCAAGGGGAAAATTACGGCAGTTTAGCGGCTTTTTTAGCCCTAATGGTCGGTTTAATCTGTTTGGTCGCTTATATCGCCCGCTTGGGATTTCTAGCTAATTTACTCTCCAAACCGATCCTAATCGGTTATATGGCGGGAGTGGCGGTGATCATGATTGCGGGACAACTGGGTAAAATTAGTGGTTTGTCAATCCGTGAAAATACAGTTTTTAAAGAAATTTTAGCTTTTTTTCGGGGAATAAACCAATGGCACTGGCCAACCCTTAGCCTAGCTTTATTGCTGCTACTATTTCTATTTGTCATCCAAAAATATTTTCCCAAAGCACCGGGTCCTTTGCTGGCGGTTTTACTGGGAACCCTCGCCGTCGCCACCCTCCATCTCGATGGAGAAGGGGTGGCAGTAGTGGGGAAAATTAACAATACTTTGCCGAATTTTGGCTTACCAACCCTAGATTTTTCCCAATTACTGCCCCTAGTAACCGCAGCCGTCGGCATTGCCCTGGTGGGCTATTCCGATAACGTCTTGACCGCTAGAGCCTTTGCCGCACGCCATAACCAAGAAATCGATGCCAATCAAGAATTTTTAGCCCTAGGACTGGGGAATCTGGCGGCGGGTTTTTGTCAGGGATTTCCCATCAGCAGCAGCGCCAGTCGCACCGCGGTGGGCGATTCGGTGGGTAGTAAAAGTCAGCTTTACTCCCTAGTGGTGGCAGTGGTGGTGGTGGCGGTCATTTTCTCCCTCGGTCCGCTACTGGCACTCTTTCCCAAGGCCGCTTTGGGTGCGCTGGTGATTTATGCGGCCTGTAAACTGGTGGATATTGCCGGCGCTAAACGACTAAAAAGCTTTCGCAATAGTGAGTTTAATCTCGCTGTCCTGACCATGGTGGGGGTGCTAACCACGGGGATTTTAAGCGGGGTTGCCATCGCCATCGGTCTCTCGGTTATCGATTTATTGGCCCGCATTACCCGGCCCGATGATGCGGTCTTGGGTACGGTTCCGGGGGTGATGGGTTTACACGCGCTCCAGGATTGGCCGGAAGCGCAAACAATACCGGGGTTAGTTATCTATCGTTACGATGCCCCCTTATTTTTTGCTAATGCGGCCGACTTTAAACGTCGCGCCCTCAGTGCTATTGCCCGGGAGACAACACCGGTAGAATGGTTTGTCTTGAATACGGAGGCGATCGGAGAATTGGATAGTACAGCCGTGGAGATTCTTGAGGAATTAGCGGCAGAATTATCAATACGGGGTATAGTTTTCGCCCTCGCTAGGGTTAAACACGATCTGTACTTACAATTGCAACGTTCTCGCTTGTTAGATAAAATTAGCGAGGAGAGAATTTACTATACTTTGCCAGCGGCGATCGAAGCTTTTAAAAATCGTTAACTGATGCGTGAGACTAAATCTTGTTATTAAAAACTGATTATCTATTGATCCTTTTGCCCATTGCCTATTGCCTCTCCTGATATGTAGCCTATACTCAACGGATTTAGTATAATTACACATTTCGATAAAGCTTTTGCCTTTTGCCTTTTGTCCCCTGCTTTCGTTAAAACTACTCACTTAATAGGATAGTTACACAACGGAAAAATTGACTAATTCAGGAGTTATTATCATGCTAGACCAAATGATGAAGATGTTAGAAGGACAACAAATAAACTCTTATCGTCTGAATAAGTTTATCGGTGCGGGGGGTTTTGGAGGTGTATTTCATGCCA
>SFBL01000032.1 GCA_007095785.1 Microcystis aeruginosa Ma_SC_T_19800800_S464 | reverse complement strand
AGTCCCTTTTTGAGAATGTTGATAGCGGCGTTAATATCTCTATCTTCTACATAGCCACAATGGGGACAAATATGGGTTCTCGTAGATAGAGATTTAGGGACTTTTTGACCACAATTAGAGCAATTTTGACTCGTGTTATGGGGTGGTACTGCTACCGTAACCTTACCATATTTAAATCCAAAATATTCTAACCATTGTCGAAAAATAGACCAAGCCACATCATTAATAGATTTAGCTAGTTTAGAGTTTTTTACCATGCCTTGAACATTTAAGTTTTCGTAAGCGATGAAATCGTTAGATTTAATGACGCGCAATGCCTCTTTTTCGACAAAGCCTTTACGTTGCCTACTTACTCTTAAATGCTTTCTAGCATACCTCTTTCTGGCCCTTTGGTAGTTGTTTGATTGGGGTTGACCTTTTCTAAACTTTTTAACCCCCCCAACCCCCCCGACGTCGGGGGGGCAAGGGGGGGTCAGTCGGTTTAATCTTTTTTCTGCTTGGCGATAGTATTGCGGTATTTCTACTGTTTTCCCATCACTGTTAGCGTAGAAAACTTTTAAACCTACATCCAATCCTACACATCTTTTTGTTGGTTCTAGGGGTTTAGCATATTCCCGAATATCAACGCTAAGACAGAATTGGACATAATAACCATCTGCTCGTTTAACAATCCTAACTCGTTTAATTTGGTCTAGAGGGTAAAAGTTTAAGTCTCTGGTTCCTTTCAGTTTAACCGTGCCAATGTTTTTCTTATCTGTGAAAGTTATTTTCTTTCTATCATCAGATAGTTTCCACCCAGAGTTTTTATATTCCACAGAACGATTATTTTTCTGAAACTTGGGATAACCTTTTTTACCTTTAACCTTTTTCTTACAATTGTCATAGAAACGAGCAATAGCTGACCAAGCTCGTTCGGCCGATGCTTGTCTAGCAGTAGAATTTAGAGTATCGACAAACTTGAACTGAATGGCCGCGAACTGCACAATATTTATTGAGAGAATATTTATCGATTTTGTCTTCTCTCTTGGCATCCATCCAAAGCCTTAATGCTTTGTTTCTGATGAATTGTACTGTACGAATAGCTTCATCAATGGCAGAACACTGACTTGGTTTGACCACGGCTTTCATTTCTAAGACAATCATTGTTTATCGACCTCAAACAACTTATTTTAAGTTAACCTGTAGAGCATCGGATTGTCAAGATTTTAGTTGACATCGAAGCTCTTACATCGAAGCCCCTCGAAATGTGTCGAAATGTGTCGAAATGTCGTGCTTCGCTGTTTTATACTGGTCGGGGTTTCATCCCGTCGCTAAGCGCGAGGGTCTTCACCCCGACATTCAAGATAAAATAATCAACAATCGACACTTGAGGGAAAAAACTTGTTAGTTATCGGTTTAATGAGTGGCACATCGGTGGATGGCATCGATACCGCTTTAGTGGAGATTAGCGGTACAGTTGAATCTCCACAGGTGCAGTTATTAGCTGGAGAAACCTATCCCTATTCCCCCGGACTGCGAGAGACAATTTTACAAGTCTGTGGGGGAGAAAAGCTATCTATTGAAGCTTTAGCCAGCTTAGATGATGATATCGCCGCAGAATTTGCCCAAGCCGCCTTAAATATCCAAAAAGAAGCCCCAAAAGCCCAATTAATCGGCAGTCACGGTCAAACCGTTTTTCATCGACCCCCCGCAAACGATCGCCTCGGTTACACGGTACAATTAGGACGGGGAGCAGCGATCGCAAAAATTACCCGTATTCCCACCATTAGTAATTTTCGCGCTGCCGATATCGCCCAAGCTGGTCACGGTGCGCCCCTAGTGCCGAAAATTGACGCTTATCTGCTTTCTCACCCCACTAAAGCCCGCTGTGTCCAAAATATCGGTGGTATTGGCAATTTAACCTATCTACCCCCCCGACAAAGGGAAAATTGGCAGCAAAAAATTTTCGGTTGGGATACTGGCCCCGGTAATGTCCTCATCGATTTGGCCGTACAATTTTTGAGCCAAGGCCAACAAACCTACGACCATAACGGTCAATGGTCGGCTCAGGGTCAACCCTGCTCCGAATTAGTTCATAAATGGCTACAGGAGCCTTATTTTCAACAATATCCTCCTAAATCCACTGGCAGAGAGTTATTTAGCCCCGCCTATCTAGCCCAATTGCGCCAGGATGCCCAAGCTTATTCCCTCAGTGATGCCGACTGGTTGGCTAGTTTAACCGATTTAACCGCCATTTCGATCGCCCACAGCTATCAAACCTTTCTGCCAGAAATGCCTGCGGAGGTGCTGCTCTGTGGTGGTGGCGCTCGTAATGCCTACCTGCGCCAACGACTATTAGCACATTTGGGGTCAAATGTCAAGCTTTTGACTACTGATGAGGTAGGATTAAATAGCGATTTTAAAGAAGCGATCGCTTTTGCCCTTTTGGCCTATTGGCGCTGGCACAATTTCCCCGGTAATTTACCGCAAGTCACGGGGGCAAAAGCAGCGGTTTTATTAGGAGAAATTTACAGATGAGCAGCAGCTATGAAATATTTTCAACAATTCAACGCCAAAGGGTCAGCGATGGGCAAATAGTGCCAATTTTAAGCGATTGTGCCGATTATAAACGTCTTTTAATTCTTGTTTGGCCGCAATTGGGAGATTTTGATAGTCTCGAATACGCTTGGTGGTTAGAAAAAGAGGCAGCCCTTTGGCAAAATGCTGGGATAACCATTCGTGCCATCGGTATCGGCGATCGCAATTCAGGGTTAAAATTCGCTGAATATACGAAATTTCGGCAAGATTGGCTTTTTGTTGACCCCAAAGCCGAATTACATAATTTATTAGGACTTTATCGCGGTTTATCGCTAAAATTACCTGGGTTTTCTCCCGGGCAAAATGCTTGGTTAAATCTAATTTTTATGTGTGCGGGTGTGGGTAGTCCGGGGACTCTGGCCGAAGTGCTGCGGGGTTATCTTGGCGATCGCAAAGCCCCCCAATTAATTGCCGAGGAGGAAACAATGCAAGCGCGGCCTTTACCACCTTTCCGGGGTTCCCTATTCAATCTTGCTGGGGGTCAAGGTTTTCAGCGACCTTTTGAATTAGCCACCCTGAGACTTCGTAATATGAGTCAAGTTTTGGGCAATTGGTCAACATATATCCCCGATAGTAGTTATCTCACCCAACGGGGGGGGACTTTTTTATTTGATAATCAAGGAAATTTACTCTATGAGCATCGGGATCGAGGTATCTTGGGTTTTGCTGAGAATATGAGTTATCCCCTCGCTTTTTTGCAGGATTAAGCTTTTTTCTTCTGCATCTCGCCCACTCCCAACTCTTGACTTTTAGCTTTTCCAGCTGATGGCCAAAAAACTTGAATGTTGTCCGACCACTTATTACCTAAAGATTGATGAAATTATTTGACGATTCATCCACAACTATCGGGAGTTATTTACTCAAGAGATAAGTAAATATTATTTTAAGTTTATTTAAGGCTGTCATTACTAATGGTAAGTTGAGCCGGGTAAATTTTCCCGTAGTATCAAAAAGGAAACTCATTCGACCCGTTCAGTCTAAACGGGGAGAGAAGGGATTTTGAGACTGAGGAACAACCTATGGCAAAGAAAACAAAGACAACCACTTATAAAGTCACCCTGAAAACACCCGATGGCGAGCATACAATTGATGTTCCCGATAATGAATTTATTCTCGATATAGCGGAAGAAAAAAAATTAGATTTACCTTTTTCTTGCCGTGCTGGTGCTTGCTCTGCTTGCGCTGGTAAAATCGAATCCGGTAGCGTTGATCAATCCGAGCAATCCTTCTTAGATGACGATCAAATTGAAGCGGGTTATGTCCTCACCTGTGTTGCCTATCCTACTTCTGACTGTGTGATCGTCACCCACAAAGAAGAAGATTTGTACTAATTTAACTCAATATTCGGGGGTTAGATACTCCAACAATACAACAATAATAGAGCGGGAACTGCAAGGGCGACAGTTCTCGCTTTATTTGTATTTTTGCCTCTTGACTCGACAGTGATACTGTGGGTGGGTGGAATTAAATATAAGATGAACGTAGGTTGGGTTGAAGCATGAAACCCAACGCCCGATTATGTTACGCTACCGCTAACCCATCCTACAAATAATTGTGCCTCCCTACTTATGAGGAGAGGCACTCATGCAAAGGGGAGAAACGCATTTAAAGCACTTATTCTTAAGATTAGCCGAATCTCCCCCAATCCCTTTACTGTTGCCTCTTGCCTCTTGCCTCTTGCCTCGTCTCAACAAGCAATTTAAATGCTTAACAGCTTAATCAGTTTTTAATAACCAGATTTAGTATGAGATACAGCCCAAAAATTAATCATGCCAGAGGTCTCCTAAAAATTAATAATTATATGGTAGTATAGTTATAGGGTTATATAAGGAGAGTCAGAGATAATGCTATTCCGTCAGATGTTCGATCCCGAAACCAGCACTTATACTTATTTGATTGCCGATCCCGTCAGCAAGGAAGCGGCATTGGTGGATTCAGTGCGGGAACAAGTGGAAAGGGATTATCAGCAATTACAGGAGCTAGAATTAACGCTAAAATATTGTTTAGAAACCCATATTCACGCCGATCACGTCACAGGAACTGGAAAATTAAGGCAAATCACAGGCTGTCTGGGTATAGTTCCCGAAAATGCTCAAGTAGCCTGTGCTGATCGCCATCTGACGGATGGAGAGGAATTATTGCTAGGAAATATCATCATCAAAGCGATCGCTACTCCCGGCCACACCGATAGTCATCTAGCCTATTTAGTCAATAACAGTCATATTTTGACAGGAGATGCCCTATTTATCCGGGGTTGTGGTCGTACCGACTTCCAAAGCGGCGATGCTGGTACTCTCTTTGATTCGGTCACGCAAAAACTTTTCACTCTCCCCGATAGTACCCTAGTTTATCCTGGCCACGACTATCGCGGTTTAACTGTCTCCACCATTGCCGAAGAAAAACAATACAATCCTCGTTTTGTCGGACGTAACCGCAGACAATTTATCGAGTTTATGAACAGTCTTAATTTACCCGATCCCAAAAAGATCATGGAGGCAGTTCCCGCTAACCAAGGCTGCGGTAATTTAGGAGTTGTTTTAGCTTAAATATCTATTCAGGAGATTAACGATGACCAATACCACAAATCAAGCAAAATTACTAGAATTTGATGCCCATACTTTAAAAAACTTAATTGAGCGTCGAGAAGTTTGCTTAATTGACGTGCGAGAACCGGGGGAGTACGCCAGCGATCGCATTCCAGGGGCGAAATTAGTACCACTTTCCAGTTTTAACCCTAATTCGATCGCTTTTGACCCCAATCAAACCCTAGTTCTCTACTGTAATTCTGGCAGCAGGTCCACTGTAGCGGCACAAAAACTGATTGCGGCAGGATTTAGCCAAGTTGCCCAGTTAAAAAACGGCTTAAATACCTGGAAAAGTGCGGGTTATATCACCGAAAAAGACCAAAATGCGCCAATTAGTCTATTCCGTCAGGTGCAGATTGTTGCTGGTTCCCTAGTAGTCCTCGGAACAGTATTAGGAGCCTTTCTCTCGCCTTGGTTCCTGATTTTAAGCGGTTTTGTCGGTTCTGGTCTAGTTTTTGCGGGGATTAGTAATACCTGTGCTTTAGCTATGCTTCTGGCTAAACTTCCTTATAATCAACCCCATCAGTAAGCAGTAATCAGTCATCAGTAATCAGTAACCAGTAACCAGTAAATAACTGATAACAAGAGAAGAATCTAAAACCAAAGATGTACTTAGTTTCTAGCCTTCTTTTTAGGTAGGAGAATTGCCAGATTCTTTACTTGGGGCCTGTTGCCTTCAGAAACTGATAACTGATAACTGATAACTGATAACTGATAACTGAAATGACTTGGTTAATTGGACATTTATTAGCCGTTTGTACGGGGATGAGTCTGGGATTGTTAGGAGGAGGAGGTTCTGTACTAGCATTACCGATTCTAGTCTATGTGATGGGAGTACCAACCAAATCGGCGATCGCTATGACGCTTCTAGTCATCGGTAGTGTCAGTTTACTCGGCACGATTCCCCACTGGAAAAAAGGCAACATTAACTTAAAAACCGCTTTTATCTTCGGTTCTGCGACGATGGTAGGTGCTTTTTTGGGAGCAAGATTAGCCACATTACCTTTTGTGACTGCCACCTTCCAGATGCTCCTGTTTGCGACACTAATGCTTATAGCGGCAGCCTTTATGATTAGTAGATCAACACAGATAGATAATCCTGATTATAAAGCCCGCGATCGGCAAAAAAATCTGACCCTCTACCCCCAACCAGTGTGCCGATATTGCTGGCTCTGGTTAATGAGCGAAGGAATTGCTGTGGGTGTCCTGACGGGATTAGTTGGGGTTGGGGGAGGCTTCGCTATCGTTCCCGCACTGGTATTATTGGGTAAAATCCCCATGGTTCAAGCGATCGCCACTTCCCTGCTGATTATTTTCCTCAATTCTGTAGCCGGATTACTGGGTTATTTAGGTCATATTAGCGTCGATTGGCAGTTAACCCTATCCTTTGCTTTTGCGGCTGCTCTCGGTACTCTTATCGGTTCCTATCTAGGACAGTTTGTGTCCGCAAAACAGTTACAAAAAAGTTTTGGTTATTTTCTCTTAGCGATCGCAACTTTAGTTTTAATTCAAAATCGTCACATCTTGCACAATTTCCTGACTCCGAAAGGCAATTCTATCATCCCGGCGGAGAAGACTATCAATCGAACTGAAGTCAATTAAATCTCGATACTGGGAGAATTGCTGCAATACTGATCAGCTGCTTGCCTATCCACATCACTTGTTAAAACTACATGGGAGAGGCACTGGAGCTTTTTGCTGTTTAAGACTGATAACTGATAACTTACCCACTGATAACTGATCACTGATCACTGATTATCGTCCCACTTCAGCGAAAATCTGGGCTAAAATCTCTCCAGCACCAGCCTCGCGCACTTTATGGGCTAAATCTCGTCCTAAGACTTCCCCATGGCTAGGATCACCGCTAACCGAGTCCTTAATCAGGCGCTTACCGTCGAGACTAGCCACCATACCCGTTAAAGTTAGGATACCATCCTCGATCGCCGTATTCACTCCGATGGGAACTTGACAACCCCCCTCCAACTCCCGTAAAAAAGCGCGTTCAGCATAGCATCTATCGCGGCTAGGGGCGTGTTCCAACACTTTTAGGACTTCCAAAACCTCCGGATCGGCATCGCGGCATTCTATCCCTAAAGCCCCCTGTCCCACCGCATGGAGAGAAATTGCCGCCGGGATAACCTGATGAACTCGATCGCCTAATCCTAACCTTTCCAATCCCGCTACTGCCAGAATAATCCCATCGTATTCTCCCGCGTCCAATTTTGCCAGACGGGTGTTGACATTGCCGCGCACATCTTTGAAAGTCAGATGGGGATAATGGTGACGCAACTGGGCCAATCGACGCAGGGAAGAAGTCCCAATTACTGAACCTTCTGGTAAATTATCTAATTGATAGTCTTGATTTTGGCTATTTACCACCAAAGCATCGGCCGGATTAACTCTTTCGGTGACGCAACCCAAGATTAAGCCTTCGGGTAAATTAGTGGGCAGATCCTTGAGAGAATGGACGGCAAGATCGATCGATCTATCCAACATTCCCACTTCTAATTCTTTGGTAAATAAACCCTTATCACCGATTTTCGCCAGGGCCACATCGAGAATTTTATCGCCTTGGGTACTCATCGTCTCCACCTCAAACTGTCGATGGGGGTGGTGTTTACTCAATTCTGCCTGTACCCAGTATGTTTGTACTAGGGCTAACTGACTTTTACGCGAACCGATACGCAGGGAACGAGGAGGACTAGAAACGGACATATCTGAAGTAGGAATTTAACTAAACATCTATCTGACTGCTCGATCTAGACTATCCTGATCTCACCCCTGTTGAGTAATCACTTTCTAGGTTAGGCATAAATAGTTACATCTCTTAATATTTTTAGACAAATGGGGTGATGGGGTTTTCGGGAAATAGTCATAGGTTTGTTTAATCTCCCCCAATCCCTTTACTAGAATAGGATGATGAGGTCAAAGTTTTTACGGCTATAGGTTGAATTAAGCAGAGTAAAACCATTATTCCCCATGGCACAGCAAAGCTAAAAGCTCAAGTTAAAATAGAAAAACCAAGGTTAAAACAGAGTCTAAACAAGGACAATATTTTAACGGAAAAATTGACTACTTCAGGAGTTATTATCATGCTAGACCAAATGATGAAGATGTTAGAAGGACAACAAATAAACTCTTATCGTCTGAATAAGTTTATCGGTGCGGGGGGTTTTGGAGGTGTATTTCATGCCA
>SFBL01000031.1 GCA_007095785.1 Microcystis aeruginosa Ma_SC_T_19800800_S464 | reverse complement strand
ATAGCCATGGAGATTGACATTTTAGCCGTCGATGAAACCGAGGTAGTTTTAGTAGAATGTAAGTCTCGTTTATCGAAAGATGATGTCAATGAGTTTTTAGAAAAATTAAGTCGATTTAAAGAAGCATTTCCCCATTATAAAAACTATCAAGCTTATGGTGCAGTGGCGGGAATAGAAATAGATGAAGGAGTAGATCGTTATGCCTATAAACAAGGTTTATTTGTGATTAAACCATCGGGAGAAACGGTAGAAATCATTAATGATCCTGCTTTCGAGCCTAAATTATGGTAGGGTGATCTTGTCACTTTACAAAGTATTAACCTTGAATTTGCGCTCGCTGATCTTTATAGTTAGAGTAAATTAATTAAACTTGAGAATACATCCGAAACCACCCATACCTAACAAGGCGAACAATCCTATTTTAATTATTGACAATTATCTCATTTTTAACCAAGCAAAAATATCAGCAACCGTTAAACTTATCTCTATTTTCTCTAACACGGGTAAGGTTTCCTCAGAATTTAGATAATAAACCTTGGGAGTCTGATTCGCTTTAAATACTAAAATAGAACGATCATCAGGGACAATTAACCAGCCTAATTGACAACCATATTCTAAACAATGAATAATCTTATCTATAACAGGTGTCATGGCTTGATGAGGGGATAATATTTCTATAGTCCAGTCGGGAGGAAAAGAAATAGCCGTATTTTCTGCCTCTCCTTCTTGATTGTAGGGAATTTTACCCCAGAAAACCACCGCAATATCAGGCACGATGGACTTATTGCCAAAATTACACCTTAATTCGGGTAATGCTAAAGCAATTTGTCCTTTTTCTGCCACAGAGTCAATCTTGCTGGCTAACTTTAATTGCAGACGACTGTGGTGGAGTTGAGGCATAGCTTTTTGGTGAATTTCTCCGTTAAGATATTCCCATGCTGGAGAATCATCTATATAAGACTCTTTGAGGAACGATTCTAGAGTTATTGACTTAATTTGAGTAGTAGTCATCACGCATTTAAGATATTATTCCCCATCCTAGCAAAATAACCTTAATAATAACTCTAGCACAGGCATCCTGCTTGTATATCCATATTACAGGCTAGAAGCCTATTCTACCGGAAAACGGTAGCATAGGAATCTTGACTGTTGACTGGGTTTTATTTTTGGCGCTTGCGAGATAAGGCCCCTAATGCACCCACTGTTACTAAACCTAAGATAGTACCCGGTTCAGGAGTGGTTGCTGGGGGTTCTTGTGCAGGGGTGAACTGCAAATTATCTAAAAACAAGCCCTCCTCATTTAGGTCTGTAAAGGTTAAAATTAGCTTGTCAATAGCCCCGCTAAAATTAACATTTTGGGTGCTAAATGTGCTACTGTTGGTGGAAACTCCTGTTAAACTTTGGGTATCAACCCCGTTAACTTGCCCCGTCCAACTAATTCCACGACTGATTCCAAATACTTGATTCGCCAACTGAAAGGAATCAAAGGTAAATAACCCGCCCCCTGTGCGTGTAAACTCAATTTGACCACCAGTTACTACAGGATTGGACTGTGGACCATCCATTGTCTCAAAACCGACACCTAGGGATGAAGCGGGATTACCCTTCTGGACATTGAAGATAAAGTTCAAACCCGAAGTCACCGTATAGGTAAACCCATCCTCTGTCTGCGAACCGATGAAGGGATTAAAATTAGAGTCCAAATTTTCAAAGGTGATGGTATTGGCGTTAGCGGGTTGATTGATCGCACCGGCAACAGCGAAGGATAGACCAATAAGTGCTACCCCCCCCGATGGAGTTTATGATAAGTTTTATTAATATCATAATTGCAAGCTCCTCACTAGGGAGAAAATTGATTAACTTTTGGGCATGGTAGCACAGGTTCAGGCAAAAAAGATATCCGAAAATTATTTTTTTTTGATTGGCTCTTGATTATTTCTTCAAGATTTCTTAAGATTTGCTTTAAAGCCTTGACTTGACTGACTTTGAAGGGATGAGAAAAAGCGATCGCCCTTTAAGACAAACGATCGCCAGCAGGGGTGAGAAGTCCCCTATCGAGGGTTAATCGCCTGATTTTCCAGCCATTGTTCTAAATCTTGTCGGGACTGAAAATCGAGTAAAGCTTCTCCTAAGTTTTCTAACTGTTCTAGGGAAAGACTGGGTATCTTTGCCGATAATTCGGATGAAATGCCCCCGATACGCCGATTTAATAGACGTAAAACTAGGTTAGCTTCTCCTTCTTGTCTTCCTTCTTGTCTTCCTTCGTCCCTGATGTCTTGATAGATCACAGATTCTTTCATAATGTCTTTCCTCAATAATCGTTGAATGATCTCTTTATTCAATACTAATCCGGCTAGAATGGCTGTGGATGCAGCTACATTACTTTGTTCTCGATGGTCCCCCATTTGCTCAATTTCTTGGGCAATTTGCCGAAGCAAATTCTCTTGATCTTCCGCTTGAGCGAGTATGGCAAAGGGAAACAGCCCCGGAGCTTGTAATAAGGGTTCGGATGGCTGTTCCCATAGTCTTATGACCTCAAATTGATGATAGGTTTTCCCTTGTCGATATTCATTCTGTCTGACCCGGGGTGAGTCAGTTTTTCTTAGATAAATCACCACTTGATAGATAGGTTTACCTGGATAGCGTCGATAGAGTCTTACCGCATAATCTAGCATTCTATAGGGAACATCTTCTTTAGGGTCGGTTTGGAACTCGATATGTAATATTAGTTCTTCTGACTCCAAAAAGATTAAACTATCGGCTCTTATTGGCTCTAAAGATAATTCTGAGGGTTTAATTTCCGTTAAATCTAAGGGTTTACCCACTAACCAAGTGGCTAAATCTCTGGAATATTCAAGGGCGATAAATTTACAGGTAGAATCATACATTAGTTATTTATTAATTAAGGTTGATATCTTCAGCATAGCTATAAACTTCGATGCCTAAACTTTGGGCAACAGGTAAAGCAGTAGGATCAACCATTGGGGAAATGACAATTTTACGGTTGACAATGCGTTGATATTTTTGTTGATAAAATTCCACTTTACGGCTGAAAGTATATATATCTGCTTTACTCATAGAAGATTTAATTTCACAAACGATCACTAAACCATTTTTAATGATAACGTCAAATTCTACTTGATCCGGTCTTCCAAAAACCAGACCATCAGGATCAGAATCATTAATATTTAATACTTCTACCCCGAAAGAATCTTGTAAAATAGCCGCTAAACCATTGCGAAAACTTGCTTCAGAAAAGAGTCCCCAACGAGAGCCTAAAGCCCCAATAGTGCTATCATGTTTTTTGTTCATATTTTTGATTTCCTCTAAAGTTTCTCGATTTTGTTGACGTTGTTCCTCCCATTTCCGGTTATTTTCTTGATTTTGTTGAAGTTGTTCATCCCATAGCCGTCTTTGTTCATCCCATAGCCGTCTTTGTTCATCCCATAGCTGTCTTTGTTGATCCCATTTTTGAGATTGTTCATCCCATAGCTGTCTTTGTTGATCCCATTTTTGAGATTGTTGATCCCATTTTTGAGATTGTTCACCCCATTTTTGAGCTTGTTCTTCCCGATCGCGCTGTAATTCGTCTAAAATCCGATCTACTCTGTTTTTAAATTCCTCAAACTTCTGATCTGTCTCTTTTTTAGGTGAATAGTAGTCAGAAACGGTTCGCAAGATAAAATCCCGAATACTTGCATCTTCAGCCAGAATACTCGGTAATTGCTCTCTAATTAGGACTTTTATCTCAGCAGAATTGGTCATCTTAATCCACCTCCAGCCTATCTAATTCTAATCATAGTCGGTTTTTGCAGAAAATTGCCCATAGTTGTAGAACAGCCATCTTGTCTATTAAGTATGAAAAGTAGCCCGAAAAACCACAAAAGGAAGGTTAAACCTTCCTCACTCCTCAAAGTCAAGATGTACTTAAAACCACCCTAAAGGGGGTTTTAACCCAAATTTTCGATAAATCGTCCGAACAATAGCACAGGTAGGGGGAAAATAGCCCAAAATTCCTCTTTTATTAATACTTTTTTCAGGATTGACTGAAAGCTTTACCCTGAAAAACTTTGGGAAATATCTGATTTGGTGAATTAACACCCGTCCCCCCAATGACTGGTACTTGGGTAGTACAATTAGAGTAAGAATTAAAACAAATAACCATGGCTCAACCGATTACCATCGAAGATATCTATAAACTTTTTGAGAAAACTAACGAAAAGTTTGAACAATCACGTCAAGAATACGATCGCCGGGCTGCTGAAGCCAAGGCCGAAGCCGATCGCCGGGCCGCTGAAGCCGATCGCCGTTTAGCCAAGCTAGAGAAAACAGTGGCTAATACCAGTCGTGCCGTGGATAGTTTAACCACTCGCTGGGGAAGATTTGTCGAGGAATTAGTCGAACCTGCTGTTATTGGTTTATTTCGCCGCAAAGGTATCGATGTTAAAGAAACCTATAGTCGTGCCAGGGTAAAACGGCAAGGAATAGCCATGGAGATTGACATTTTAGCCGTCGATGAAACCGAGGTAGTTTTAGTAGAATGTAAGTCTCG
>SFBL01000030.1 GCA_007095785.1 Microcystis aeruginosa Ma_SC_T_19800800_S464 | reverse complement strand
GTGTAGATAGCCTTGAATAGACGTTCCTTTTAGGTTCAAAAATTTGTCAAGCATCATAAGTAAAATACTCGGGTTTTTGGCTATTATATCAAATCTTAACTCAATTGTCTATCTTTTGGTATTAACCTATTTGTGCCATAAGTGTCTCCCTGTATAGATTTCAGCTACTTTTAGGCGTAGGCACTCTCATCGAATTTTATTTTAAGTTAATTATTTGCATAACAATTACCGAAGAGCCTTAATTCTCAAGGTATGTATGAGCTTGACATATTTAAGCGGCAAGTCTTACACTAAAAAAATAACACAGATAAGGTCAGGCTGATGTTAAATGTTTTAAAAGTGAGAATATACCCAAACAAAGAACAAGAACTAACCTGATCTAAAAACTTTGGTTGCGTTCGTTTTGTTGGGAATTACTACTTAAATAAAACTAACAATCAGTACCTAGAGACGGGTAAAGGAATGACCTACTGTGACATGGCAAAAGACCTTACCCAACTCAAGAAACCACCTAATTTTGAATGGTTAGCTGAGGCTACTGCCGCTACCTTGCAGCAATCATTGAAAAACTTAGAATCTGCTTTTAAGAACTTCTTCTCAAAAAGAACAAAATTCCCTAAGTTTAAAAGTAAGCATATAACGGTATTCGCTTGAGTGAGATACAGACCATCGTCTTGCCTAGACTGACTTATAGCTTGTTGCAGTATACCTCATTCGACTGCATACCGCTATAAAAAACAATCAATCCGTTATCCTGAAAGTTGTTTAATTAGAAATAAGGGAATTAAGCTACCTAAATTAGGGGTTGTAAAAGCTAAGATTTCTGATTTCTGATTTCTGATTTCTGATTTCTCAAGTAATAAATGGTAAGATTAAATCCGTAACTGTTTCTAAAACCAGTACAGATCAATATTTTGCTGCCATCTTGTTTGAGATGGATGACTCAACAACCATTGAAAAACTAAAAATATCAGGGATAGACCTAGGTTTATCTTCTTTAGTTACGGTTTTTGATGGTGAAACAACCTACAAGATTGACCCAATCAAACCTACCAGAAAATAGGCTAAACGTTTAAAGCGGAGACAACAAGCATTGTCTCGTAAAGCCAAGGGGTCTAATAATCGCAAAAAGCCATTAAGGAGGTAGCCAAGGTTCACGAAAAGATAGCAAATACTAGACAGGATTTTATTCATAAACTCTCTTTGAAAGTTATGCGATGAAAACCAAATCGTTGTAGCTGAGAATCTGAATATTAAAGGGTTAGCAAGGACTAAATTAGCCAAATCAATACATGACGCTGGTTTTGGTATGTTGCTTAATTTCTTGGATGACAAGCTAGAAAGAGAGGGAGGAAAACTTGTAGAAGTTGACAGGTTTTATCCGAGTACAAAACTCTGTTCTTGCTGTGGATTTAAAAATGATTGGCTCTTCTGGTGTGGAAACGAGGTCTATACTGATAGTTTCTTCCGCAAAATAGCGCTAAAAGTCTTGTCTGATAAGTATTTCACAATTCCATAAGCAAAAATTATCACACAAAGTCGAGAAGAGCCAATGATTTGTTGACTCTTTTGTATTCGTGAATGGATTTGTCCAGAATGTAAGACGCAGCACGATAGAGATGAAAACGCCGCCAAGAATTTAAGGGAAGAAGGTATGAGAATACTGTCAACAAATACCGATGGACAGTCGGAATTGCAAGCTTGGGGAGAAACTGTAAGACTCGTTGGTACTTGTACCGAAAAGCGGTTTTGGGGTGAATCAAGAATACCCCGTCACAGCGTCAGCTTGACGGCGGGAGTGTCAATGACCTTGAATAGCCATCGTTGCTCCTTGTTTCCTGTCAAGGGGCGAATGATTAATAATTTCTTTGTAACTGGCAAAACAGATAAAAAATTTCTATCAAAAAACTGGCAAAAATTGGCAAGACGAAAAATGCTGATCAGCTTGGAACATCTGAGATAGAGCATCGTCAATCTGGACATTCAAAATCTCACTAACTGGCCGTGATCCCGATGCTAATAGTCAAAGGGAGACTTGCACAATTTCAAAATCTAAGTTAATCTCTCCTAAAAGTCACCTTTAGGTATTTTGACTAAAAAGAAAGTTGCCTAACTTCTAAGCTAAACGGCGCTTAACCTGCATGATCCAATAGCTATAACCCTTTTGGAGTCTATATCGGTGATCCGAAGTAAAAGCCGTTTAGCTTACTCTAGCCTCAAGGCTAATGCTGAAAGCTAGAATCATCGGCTTAATCGACTGGCTCTAGCTAACTCTTTACACCACAGGAGGTCTGTTTGAAAGAGACTTTTATCCACAACCCCATGACACCCGCTACCCCAGAACAGAATTGCACCGCTGAGTCTAACCGAGTCCGTTACTCAGTTGCTCTACTGGGATTAGCACTCTCTCTGGGAGTACCTAGCATTCTCAACTCCACCTCAGAATCAGCCCAGGCCGCCAATTCTGTACCCTTAGAATGGGAAGTGATCGACCTGGCCCAAAAAGCCAAAGCTGCGGGTAAAGAACTAAAAGAACCGCAAATAATCCAATCCCAAGCACTCGCCACCGTCAAATTCATCGCCACATCAGTGGTTGAGCATCAGGTAAAACCGGGAGAATCCCTGTGGAGTTTAGCCGACACCTATCAAACCACCCCTTCAGCGATCGCTACCAGCAATAATCTCTCCCCCCAATCCGATTTGATTATCGGACAAACCTTGAAAATTCCCACTCCTGAGCAGTTGCCCCCGGCAGCCCCGGCAGCAACTCCTGAGCAGTTGGATAGTTCCTCTGCTAGTCTGCGTCAAACTCGTCAACGTCTCCAAGAAAGTTTGGCCGCCTTGCGAACCGAGGAAACCCCCCATCAGTCCAATTCTGGGGAAACGGTAATCGTTACTGAAACTACCGCTCTTGTTCCCGATAATTCGCCAACCGGTGTCGAGATTCCCGTTATTGCTCCCGAAGAATCCCCCCGACCAACCAGCCAGGTGATCCCGATTCCCGTTCCTACCCCTGAAAGCGATCGCCCGATAGCCACAATTCCCGTTAATCCTCCCTTAACCAGCAGACCGGAAATTCCCAGCGTTGCCCTACGAAATCCGGCTCCTGTGACTGAAATTCCCGCCATTCCCAATCCTCGGGTCATAGTTCCCCCAGAAAACCAAGTTTATCGGGTTCGGCCAGGGGATACCCTAAACACGATCGCTCGCGCTCTCGGCATCACCCCCGCCGAATTAGCTAGGGAAAACGGCATTGACAACCCCAACCGGATTAAAGTTAATCAAACCCTAGTGGTTCCCGACCGCTCTGCCAACGCTAGAGTTAATCAAAATCTTACCCCCTTGGTCGGAGATCGCCCGAGATTGTCCTTTAACCCCAGCAATCGGCCAAATTTGCCCGCCGCCGCCGCCACCACGGGGACGGAGGAATTCCCCGAAAATATCACCGGCAGCTATCGGGAAAGATTGCGCCAAGAGGTGGCTAATCTGCGGGAAACTAACCTTTCGGAAACCCAGAAAAGTATCGCTATTCCCGTCGATAATCCCGCAGAAACCGTCGATGAGCGGCAAACAACCCCTAATCCCCAATGGGCTGCCATTCGTTCGCGTTCTAACCAAAGCACCCCCCCACAGATTATCGGTTCCGCTCCTACCAATGTGGAAGAATATAATGACCGCCTACGAATTCCCGTCGGCGAAACCGTAGAACCTTCCCTTCCTCCCCTCACTAATCCCGATGAGTATTTACCTAATCCCGCCCCGATTTTTACCGGCTTTATCTGGCCCACTAGAGGTGTGTTAACCTCCGGTTTCGGTTGGCGCTGGGGCAGACCTCATCGCGGCATCGATATCGCCGGTCCAGTGGGTACACCAGTTGTGGCGGCGGCTGCCGGTGAAGTAATCTCCTCCGGTTGGAATTCGGGTGGTTATGGCAATCTGGTGAAACTGCGTCACCCCGATGGCAGCGTCACTCTCTATGCCCATAACAGCCGTCTGTTGGTGCGTCGCGGCCAAACTGTTCAGCAAGGCGAGCCAATTGCCCAGATGGGTAGCACCGGTTTTAGCACCGGCCCCCACCTACATTTCGAGGTTCACCCCTCCGGCCAGGGCGCAGTTAATCCCATCGCTTTCCTGCCAAGCAGACGTTAAAGATGCCCCCAAAGGGAAGAAAAAATCTTCCCTTTTTTGCTCTTGTGCAATTGGGGGATTGTGTGTTATGATTGGTAACTGTGTAAACAACGGCTTAGTAGCTCAGTTGGTCAGAGCAGGGGACTCATAAGCCCAAGGTCGGCAGTTCAAATCTGCCCTGAGCCATCGCAATCAAGATATTCTTGGGAGCCTCCTAGCAATTTTTTGGCTCTTGTCGGGTTGAACGGAAGTTACCCCATACAATCGTTCCCTAAAAAAACTGCTCAGGCAATCCTGAACCCGTTCCCCAGTTCTACCTCATCACTTATAACTGTTCACTGAACAGAACAAAAATATCGCCAACAGCTGCCCTCCCCAAAGCCCTTTTTTAATTTCTGGAAATTCGCACCCATAAGTAATGGGGAAGGTCTTGACTTTGGCGGCGGCTTGTGCTACATTTTTTTATAATGGGAATCTGTGCAATTTTTTAGGCATGCAAATATTACTATTATGAATAAAATCTTTTAAAAATATTATCTCAAAATCTGCCGACAAAGGCAAGCAAAATTTTGCCGATAATTGTTAAGTTTTGTTAAAAAGAAATACAGAGATCGGCCTTTATCGATGCAGAAAGGATCACCCCCGAACAAAAACAGGATTTGATTCAACTTACTTGCGAATCACCAGCGATTATTTTTTCCCTTGCAGTAAGCCAAAACGAATTAAACCCGACTCGTAACCGCGCCGCATTAACCCTAAAGATAAAGCTCCTTGGATAGTAGTATAACCGCTTGCTAACAAACCAGCGATCGCATCTGTGCTTAGGGCTGAATCAATCACCACATCCCAAAAAGCCGCCACCGATAGGGACCAATCATCGGTTTTTAGGTCTCGAAAGCCAATTTCATGGGCAATATCGGCGTATTCTGGCAAAGAAATCACATAGGGCAGACAATAAACCCGATAAATCTCGTTTAATAGTTTAATCTCCCCTTCCGTTAAATTACCGGCTAGGGAAGTGGTGGGACGATGACACCAAGTGGCCATCAAAAAAGTCCCCCCGGGCTGCAAAACCCGATAACATTCCCGCAGAAATTGCCTTTTATCGGGCATATGTTCGCCACTTTCCAATGACCAGACCAGATCAAAATTATCGTCAGGAAAAGGGGTTTTTAGGGCATCAGCCACACAAAAACTCACTCGTTCCTCTAAATTGAACTCTTGCGCTCTTTGGCTGGCTCTAGCGGCTTGTACTGGGGAAAGGGTAATCCCCACCGCTTGACTGTGAAATTTTTCGGCCAGATAAAGGCTACTGCCACCAATACCACAACCCACATCGAGAATCTGATTAGCGCCGGTGACATCACCCCAAGTTAATAATTCTTCTATTAAATCAATTTGTGCCTGACGGCGATCGAGTTTAATCTTGCCACCCCGACCGTAGTAACCATGGTGCATATGTTCGCCCCAAATCCTTTCCCATAGTCCACTAGAGGAGTCATAAAAATCAGCAATTCGTTGATAAAGTTCCATGGTGATTTCCTAGTTAAGAGAGGCACTCTTGCCAGAGATTAGCCAGATATGTTGTACCAAATCCTGTTTAAAAAGTACAGCAAAGTGGCAAGTGGCAAGTGGGAAGAAGGGAGCGGGTTTTTAAATTTCGATGTGTTTTACATTATCTTAATATCATAGGTTCCGATTTTTGCAAGAGGTCTTATGATTAAGGCAGGATTAAAATTACTAGCTGTTTTTATTTTTAGTATTTTTAGCTTCAATTGGGCGGTCTTGGCCGAGGAAGCAGCCAAGCTATCTGGTTATCAAGCAGATTTAAGCGAAACGTCTGTTTCTGGCCTTTCATCAGGAGCCTTCATGACGGCTCAATTCCATGTCGCCTACTCAGATAGGCTGGTGGGAGCAGGTATCATTGCTGGCGGTCCTTTTTATTGTGTCGGTTCTTACGAGACGAACCCAAATCAATTTCTCGAGCAAGCGACATCAACTTGCATGAATCCTCTGACTGAGTCAGTAGGACCGGATGGAAAAAGATTATTTAAAAAAGCTCAAGAACTGGCCAAGGCTAACAAAATTGCCGATCTCAACAACTTAAAAGATGATAAAGTCTATCTATTCAGTGGTTCAAATGATCGCGTAGTTAAAACTGTCGTCGTTGACGAAGTAGAAGATTTTTATCAAGCTGCCGGCTTACCCTCAGAAAATATTAAATACGACAAGAATATCAATGCCGGTCATGCCATAATTGTCGAGGAGGCTAGGGTGTCATGTTCGGATACTAAGTCACCCTTCATAAACGACTGCGATTTCATGCAATCCCATCGGATTTTAGAGCATATTTATGGCAATTTGAATCCAGCAGTTGATTCTAATAAATTAAGTGGCAAGATTATTCGGTTTGACCAGAGCGAGTTTATTGACGGTAAAAATACAAGTATGAGTCAGGAGGCTTATGTTTATGTGCCTGAAGCCTGTAAAAAAGAGAGCTGCAAAGTTCATGTAGCTATTCATGGTTGCCAACAGGGGGCAACGGAAATTGATGATACTTACTACACTAAAACCGGTTACAATGAAATAGCTGATACCAACAGGATAATTGTCTTATATCCCCAGGTTGAACCGTCATCATCAATCCCTTACAATCCCCAGGGATGCTGGGATTTTTGGGGATATTCTAGTGCAGATCCAGATAATCCTGTCTTTTATACTAGAGAGTCTCCCCAGATGAGGGCAATTGTCGCTATGTTAGAACGGTTGGCAGAACCGCGCCCTCGATAATTTAATCTTTTTGCTGGCACAGACAGAGAAATACATTAAGCAAATACATTAAGCAGTTTACGAGGAAACTACCATGCAAAACGAGCTAGTTAAACAGTGGATTGACTCGAACAAATTGGCAATAGAGTCCTTCAAGAATATTGCGGCTACTAATGTGAACGCAATGGATGCCCTGTTAACAAGTTTTGTTAACCCCAGCGCCTTCGCTGAACTAAGTAAGGGTTATCTAAGCTTGACCAAAGAACTGGGGGAAGTTTACACTGATAGTATAAATGAACTATTTCAAAACCAACTGAAGCTGGTGAATTTACAGGCAACCTCTGAGTCTTTTAAGGACTTGGGTGAAATTTATGTAAGTTCGATGACCAGTCTCGGACTAAAGCAAGCAGAATTGATGCGCCTGTATCTAGAAACTACAGCCAAGTATCTAGAGATATTAAAGAGCGCTCAAAAAGTAGATGATCTATTCAATGTCCAAACCAGTATTTTTACCGAACTTCAAGAAAAGTTGAAGGGGAACATGATCGAAACAATGGGAGTTTTTAACTCTATCAATACTGCTCTGGACAATTGGACTCAAAAAAGCCTTGACGCATTCGCATCTGATGAGAGTTAAAAAAACTGGTTCTCGGGTTGTTGCCCCAAACATATCCGCAACGGTGGGCAAGTGCCAGCACCGCCAGATTACCCGTCGGGGTATCCAGGAAGACTGGCACCCCAGGAGCATCAGCTAACAGAGCTTGTAGCAGCTTGTTATCGCCCTTCCAGAAGTCCAGGAAGAGCGATAACCCGAAACTCTCAACGACGGACAAAACCGTTCAAAGTCTATCAATGGCTAGGTGGGGTGAAGAGAATCAAACCCGACAGCAACCCCGAAAATCGTGTCAGAATAGATCAGTGTAGTCACTGATTATCTTTGCGAAAAATATTTATATGTTAGGACGGGACAGCTACGATTTAATCATTGTCGGGGGCGGCATAGTCGGAACCACCCTAGCGGTGGCTTTAAAAAATACAGGATTAAATATCGCTATGATCGAGGAACGTCCCCTAGAGGTGGCCGCCGCCCGTCGTCAAGCTTATGCTCTCTCGCTGATGTCCAGCAGGATTTTTACAGGCTTGGGTATCTGGGATAAAATCTCGCCCAGTATCGGTAAATTTCGTCATATTCGCCTTTCTGATGCCGATTTTCCGATTTTTGTCCCCTTTGTGGTCGATGAGCTAAAAACCGAGTATTTGGGCTATGTGGGCGAACATCAAGTGATTCTAACGGCCCTGCACAATGCCAGCCAAGATTGCGATCGCATTGAGTGGTTATCCCCTGCCAAAGTGTTAGACGTGGAGTACGGAGCAGAAAAAGCCACTGTCACCCTAGAAGAAGCCGGTCAAACCCGAAAAATCACCACAAAATTAGTTATCGGGGCTGATGGAGCCAGATCCGCTATCCGGCAAGGGGCGCAAATTAAAACCAAAGGTTGGAAATATTGGCAATCCTGTGTCGCTTTCACCATTAAACATCAACTCGATCGCAACGATACCGCCTTTGAAAGATTTTGGCCCACCGGTCCGATGGGCATTTTACCGCTCCAGGGTAATCGCTGTCAGATCGTTTGGACAAATCCCCATGGGGAAGCGAAAAAACTGCAAGAAATGCCCGAAGCGGAATTTATCGACAAATTAGAAGCATATACGGGGGGATTACTGGGAAAACTAGCATTAGTTAGCCCCCGCGCTCTTTTTCCCGTACAGTTAATGCAGAGTGATACCTATGTTAAACCCCGACTGGCTTTAATTGGTGATGCCGCTCACTGTTGTCATCCCGTCGGTGGTCAAGGTTTAAATTTAGGCATTCGCGACGCAGCCGCTTTAGCGCAGGTATTAAAGGAAGCAGTGGAAAAGCAAGGGGATATCGGAGCGCTTTCTACCCTAAAATCCTACGAAAAATGGCGTAGATCGGAGAATTTAGCGATTTTAGGCTTCACTGATTTTCTTGATCGCCTGTTCTCCAATAACTGGCCGCCCATCGTTCTCATCCGTCGTCTAGGATTGGCAATTATGCGCGGTTTCCCCCCGTTGAAATTGTTTGCCCTGCAATTAATGACGGGATTAAAAGGACGTATTCCCCAATTAGCTAGATAGCTGGCCACTAATTCCGGGGATGGGGGAGAAAGGAAGAAAAAAAAAGCTTGCAAAATGCCGCGATTATCGCTATGATGGTTAAGGTTCAATATCGGGGCGTAGCGCAGCTTGGTAGCGCACTACTTTGGGGTAGTAGGGGTCGTGGGTTCGAATCCCGCCGCTCCGATTGCAGAAAAACATAGAGTCAGGTAGGGATGCACCTAATCCCTACTTTGTTCTGTTTACTCGAAATTTTCTTAATTTATCAGCGTTTCTGATCAAGTTAGTTCACCATTATGATCACTGCTCTAGGAGAAAATGTCTCATCAAATATCAGCTTACGGTTCCTGGAAATCACCGATTACCTCCGATCTAATTGTGGCAGCATCGATTAGTCTTGGTGGTGTAACTGTAGATGGAGAAGATATTTATTGGTTAGAAGGCAGACCACAGGAAAAGGGGCGAAATGTTTTAGTTAAATTAAACCCCGACGGCACAACCACAGACATCACTCCAGCACCTTTTAATGTGCGAACTCGTGTCCATGAATACGGGGGAGGTTCCTATCTAATTGTTGCGGGAATTATCTATTTTTGTAATTTTGCTGACCAAAGAATTTATCGCCAAACTGCTGATAGTTTACCCCAACCTCTCACCCCAGAAAATTCCTGTCGTTATGCGGATTTAATTCTCGATAAGTTTGGCAATCGTTTAATCTGTGTTTGTGAAGATCATAGCCAAAAAGATCGGGAACCGGTTAATAGTATTGTTAGCATCGATGTGGATACCGGAAACATAAAAACTTTAGTATCTGGCGATGATTTTTATACCTCTCCTCGCTTAAGTGCCGACGGTTCTCGATTAGCTTGGATTAGTTGGAATCATCCTAATATGCCCTGGGATAGTTCTTTTCTCTGGGTGGCCGATATTAATAATCTTTATTTGAGTAATATTCGGGTCATTGCTGGTGGTGAAAATGAGTCAGTGTGTGAACCGCGCTGGTCCGCCGATGAACAGTTATATTTTACCAGCGATCGCAATAATTTCTGGAACTTTTATTGCTTTAACCACGATGAACAAATAGAACCAGTTCTCGAACCGATAGAGGCTGAATTTGCTTATCCTCATTGGGTTTTTGGTTTATCTAACTATGGCTTTGCTGGGGAATCAAAGATTATTTGTAGCTATACAAAAAATGGCCGTTGGTATTTAGGAAGTATCGATACTGTTAATCGAGAATTCCAAGAAATTATTACTGATGATACTAACATTTCTTCCCTACAAGTTAGCGATAACAAAATAGTTTTTATTGGCGGTTCTTTCAGGGAAGTAACAGCAGTTATCTCAATGGATTTAGTGACAGGAACGAGAGAAATTCTCAAATCTTCCAGTAATTTAACTATTTCTAGCGATTATTTCTCGATTCCGGAAATGCTCGCTTTTCCCACCAGTCAGGGACTAACGGCCTATGCTTGGTATTATCCCCCCAAAAACCCCGATTATACCGCCCCCAATGGCCAATTACCGCCCCTTTTAGTCAAAAGTCACGGTGGACCGACGGCCGCGGCGACCTCTAGTTTAAGTCTGCGAGTGCAATACTGGACCAGTCGCGGGTTTGGCTATCTAGATGTCAATTATGGCGGTAGTACGGGTTATGGTCGTCAATATCGTCAGCGTTTGCTGGGAAATTGGGGAATTGTCGATGTGGAAGACTGCATCAACGGGGCAAAATATTTGGTTAATCAGGGATTAGTTGATGGGGAAAGATTGGCAATTTCTGGAGGCAGTGCCGGTGGTTATACAACTTTAGCAGCCCTAACTTTTCATGATACTTTTAAAGCAGGAGCTAGTTATTACGGAGTTAGTGATTTAGAGGTTTTAGCCACCGATACCCATAAATTCGAGTCGAGATATTTAGATAAATTGGTGGGACTTTATCCTCAAGAAAAGGAAATTTACTATCAGCGCTCGCCTATTCACTTTACCACTCAGTTATCCTGTCCAGTGATCTTTTTCCAAGGTTTAGAAGACCGAGTGGTTCCACCCAATCAAGCGGAAATGATGGTAGAAGCTTTAAAAGCAAAAGGTTTACCCGTCGCTTACGTTCCCTTTGCAGGAGAACAACATGGATTTCGTCAAGCTGAATCGATAAAACGAGCATTAGATGCAGAATTTTATTTTTATTCCCGTCTCTTTGGTTTTACTCCTGCCGACAATTTAGAACCCGTAGAAATTAAGTAGGGTTTGCTGAAAAAGTTTGTTGGTGGGGTCAGGCAGGAGGCTCCGAGGCTGCGAGGCAGGAGTTTCAGGCTTTGTTGTCCTCTTTTTTGGTACCAGTTTGTGTACTAAAAGAATGGTAATGCAAGGTTTTTGAAGGTCCCAATCCTATTTTCGCAGCATGAACATCAGATTTTAACAGGTCAAAAGCCTTATTTTAAAAGGGTTTTACCATTATTCAGCAAGGTCTAACTATTAAATATACCGCTGCCTGCGGTCTCGCACCCCCATTGGTCTAATACCCCCTAAATGAAACTTAATAGCAGACTGTGCGGTTTAATCACTATCGGTGCAGTGCTTAGGAGCCACATCAGGGAACGCAGCCGACAGCGATGGCGTAATGCTAGGCAGTGCCTCCGGCATCGCAATCAACTTATGGATTAGGGTCAGACTGAAGGCGATGTTAGTCCAAAATTATTGATTTTGAATTACCATTGTTGCACAAGTAATTATATTTTCTAGATTGTTATACTCAGATCTTTGTTTTTCAATATAATGATCGAATAAATATTTTTTGTCTGGATATTTTACCGCTAATTCTTGGCATCTTTGCTTAAGATAATTAAATTGCATTTCATACTCATCATTTTGATTTATTTCAGTTTCTGTATATTCTTTTAGTAATTTCATGCCAGCTTTTTCTATCTGTTTTAACAGCATACTTTTCTTGATTATAAATTCATGCTTATAGGGTTGATCATCTTCAAAATATCCATCGTCTAAGATAATTAGACCATCCTTTGTCAGATTTTTTTTTAAGATGGTCATAGTGTCAAAATAATTTCCAAATACAGGACCGATCGAGCCGAGGATAATCAGATTAAATTGGTTTAATGTCTTGATTATTTCTCGTGCGTCTCCTGAAATAAATTTACACCTTGAAGTAATTGCTTCTTCTCTAGCTTTTTTATTAGCGATTTCAATAAATTCTGGTATTGCATCGATTCCAAAGCAGTAGCAATCCAGTTCAATTGACAATTTTATCGAGACTGCACCTTTGCCGCAGCCTAGATCCAGTACATTTAATTCAGAATAATTATTTGTATGTGTTTTGACAATTTTAAGAATAGAATTTGCAGAAGAGCCTATTTCCCAGAAGTCCTGTAAAATATATGGAAGAAAAGGTAAGATTGACTTATCTTGGCAATCCATAGCCTGTGCAATAGTTTCTTCTAAAGTCTTCATTCTCTCTAAAAATTTCTGGACTAACTATTAATCATACCGCTCCCTGCGCTCCCGCACCCTCCTCTATCCTACTTCCATCAGTTAAACACCCCCTCAATTTGGCCATAATTACCGCAGAAGGGTTTCTAGTATTCCACTCAAAAGGTGCGTTAACTTAAAGCACCCGACCAGATTAGCGATCACACTATTCCCTGCTATTTGTTACAATACGCTACTGCGACTTTAAGAATGTTTTATGTTTAAGACCATACAACATTTTCAATCGGATTTCATACATCAAATCTGTCACCAACTTCTTAAATCTGGTATAGACTTCCTGGTCAATCCTATCCTCTGGTGCTAAATCACCTCCATGAGCTACAGCATTGCGTAACCGCAGAAATAACTCTAAGGATTCCTTTAAATTAGGATTCGGATGTGCATAATTCTTCCAATGTTCTGGAAACTTTTCAAGTGCAAAGCTTTTGAGTAATTTGTTTAAGACGTTGAAACCAACATTACTCTCGGTATTAACAACTCTTGAAAAAGTGCAGCTATCCCCAGCGTGAAACTCTTTAAGTGAAGCAAAAAACCTTACTTTTCTATTGTCATTTGTAGGATATTCCTTGAACTGTTTAAAGGAGTTTTCCATGTGGTGAATAACTATTTCATCGCGAAAATCATGAAGATCTCTGCCAACATTATTAAGTTCATCAATATAGAGGTTGAAAGATTTTTGGATAAAGCTTTCCCATAAAGAATAAATCATCGATATTGATTGAGTTGAGAAAATGTCTTGATGCTTTGAAGATAGAGAGTACCTTCTCGTAAAAATTGCTCTCTCAATTTCGAAAAGAACAGATATTCTCTCTTCAATAATCTCTTGCAATGCCCTATCAAAATCATCCATAGCCTATTGCTAAGTTTATTATTGAAAAATTTCATCTACTCTTTTAAGACGATTTCTAATCCGACTTCTACTATTAGAAGCGGTTCCAGAATATCTTTTGAAGTCGTTGTCACTTTTTAATTGTGTTATCTTTGATTTCAAAAGTTCAAGGTTTTCAGCATACGTCTCGATATTTTGAGCAACTCCGATTAATATCCCCTCAAAATAAGCTGGAACAAATAAGTTTCTCTCGTTTCTAAATATCTTGTTGTCTTCTATTTGGTAAATTAACTCTAAAACTCTCATGATGAGAGATTCATAAACATCATAGTCAAAATTAGCATTCTCAACAGTTTCCTTCATAAAATCGTTTAAAAACTTCTCCATATTTTCATTAACATTTTCAGCATTTTTGTAGAAAGCAAAAAACCTAAGAACTAATTCTTGATCATATAATTCATTAAGTTTGCCATTACTTAATTGAGTAAGAGATTTGAAAACTTCGCTTTGACTAACTTTTAGTAAAAGCTCGTTAAGCCTGGGATTAACCCCTCGATAAATTGCATTTCTTATCTCCTGTGGAGTTAATTTTGAACCTCCAGAGTTGAGTCTTTTGAACAACTCATACTTCATGGAGGTACTACTTTCTCCTCTCAAAATTTCAACTCTACAAACAGCCCTTTTCAAGTTTATTTTTAGATTTGTTGGAAGATTGTCAATATTAAAGCCTTTCAAGCTTTTAACTAATCCTCCTTCTTGCAAAGTCCATTTATTTATAGTTTTTCTCTCTCCAGTTTCTTCCCCGTTTTCCTCATCAATTTCTTCTTCTTCTTCTTCTTCGACTCCTGATCTGTCTATATCTTCTTGATAGTCAATTGTCCATCCACTACCTTTTAGTTCACCAAAAAAACTTATGAAAGTAGAAACACGTTGCAATCCATCGACTAATTCCCATACACCGTTTTTATCCTCGGCCACAAATATTGGAGGAATTGGAATCGAGAGTAGAATTGATTCTATAAGTGCAGTTTTTTGTGCTTCTGACCATCGGAATAATCTCTGATACTCTGGTTTAATTATTAATTCATTATTTTTGTAGAGGTTGACCAACTCCCCAAAAGAAATGTCAAGCCTATCAGACGACAGCCTTTTTCTCTCATCTGAGACTTCTTTTTCGAGTAAGGCTACTTTTTCTGCAAGGTTTTCCATATTACTCAGGCTTAGTATGCTTTTCCAAGTATAACAAGCTAACAATGGAATTGATGACGACTCTGTGAAAGAGAGAACTCAGTTTTTAACAGCCTAACTATCAATTATACCGCTCCCTGCGGTCCCACACCCTCCTCTATCCCACTTCCATCAGTTAAACACCCCCTCAATATTCGCATAATTACCGCAGAAGGCTTTCTACTATTCCACTCAGGTGGATATTACCGCATTTCTACAGCCAAAAGTCTATTGGTCTGTCAATCTTGAAATTGTGGATAGGGGAAATACTGCCAAATTATTCGCCCCCAATCCCTCAAAATCAGCTTGACAGACCAATAGAATCGCCTTTAATTTTTGTCAATTGTTGGCCCCTAACTATATTCTTCTCCGACACTGAGATTAAAGAGCATTTGCAGGGATTGTAAACAACGCTTACGCGCTTCGATATCCTGTTGGGCCCGCAGTTGTACCATGGGTTCGTGAAGGATTTTATTAACGATACCGCGGGTCATCGCTTCGATAACTTCTTGGTGTTTTTCGGCGAATTCCGTCCCCAAACGGGAGAGGGCCTTTTCTAATTCCTGTTCGCGAATATCTTCAATTTTGCTTCTTAAACAGCTAATTGTCGGTACAGTGTCCAAAGAACGCCACCAAAGCTCGAAAGCTTCTACTTCCTGCTCTAGGAGTGCCTCTGCTTCCCTGGCCATCTGACGGCGACTTTCCTGATTGGCGGCCACCACCGCTTTGAGATCATCGACGTTGAAAGCTTGCACTTGTGCCAATTCTTTCACGTCGGTGTGGACGTTACGGGGAACGGAAATATCGATTAACATCAGCGATTTAGCAGCAATCGTCACTTCTGTCAATAAATTTTTAGTTAAAATTGGTTCCGTGGCTCCGGTACTGGTAAAGACGATATCCGATGCCGCTACCGTAGCCATCATCTCTTCTAAGCCATATAGTTGCAGCGGTAGGTTAGGAAATTCACGGGCCAACTCCTCGGCCCGTCTTTGGGAGCGATTGACGATCGCAATTTGCTGAGAACCCTTAGCCAGAAGGTGAGTAACTAATAATCGGGACATTTTCCCTGCCCCGATAATAGCGATTTTCTTGCTGCTGAGGTCTGCCACCTTAGCATGGGCTAACTCCACCGCCGCCGAACTGATCGATACGGCTCCCGTGCCGATGCTGGTTTCCGTGCGGACGCGCTTACCGGCAGTCATCGCTTGTTTAAACAGGCGATCGAGTAATTGGCTAATAGTATTGTACTTTTGAGCTAATTTATGGGTATTTTTAACTTGAGCGAGAATTTGCCCTTCACCGAGGACAAGACTTTCTAAACCGGCGGACACCCGCAGCAGATGACGGACAGCATCCTGATGCAGTAGGGTAAACAGATAACGACGCAGGACATTAAGGGGAATATGCCCGATTTCAGCGAGAAACTGGGTAATTTCTACCACGCCCTTCTCCGTATCCGTAACCACGGCGTAGATCTCCAAACGGTTACAGGTGCTGATAATAGCCACCTCTTGGATGTGGGGATAACCCTTGAGGTGGGTAAGAGCGGACTCGATTTTCGCTTCCGGGATACTCAATTTTTCGCGAACTTCCACAGGGGCTGTCTTGTGACTCAAGCCCACTACAGCAATATTCATTTATGTTCTCCTACAAATGTTGCTCAGGCTACAAAAATTATTGATAAAGATCAGTGCGTTATGTCTCTAATTGTTGCAATTTAGTCCCAATCGGGATGCAAATAAAAGATGTTTGAAAAAAAACTTTATATATTTTTACCAATGGGGGCGAGGTGAGCCATGCCCACCCCACCGGGTCAGAGAATTATCTCAGTTGAATGTATTTGGGTTGGTCGAACAGGTGAACGGTATCGACAAAGCGAGCGGTTTTCGATTGGGTGGAGATAACCAAGCTTTGGGTACGAGCGCCACCGTGGAAGAAGCGTACCCCTTCCATCAGGGTGCCGGGGGTGATCCCACAGGCGGCAAAGAGGACGGTTTCGCCACTGGCTAATTCTTCGCAACCGTAAACGCGATCGGGATTGGTGATCCCCATTTCTTGCAGACGAGCGATATTACCCTCGCGACTTTCACCGATTAAACCGGTTTTGACCACTTCGGGATCATAGATTAATTGTCCCTGGAAGTGACCCCCCAGACAACGCATAGCCGCCGCCGAGATTACCCCTTCCGGAGCCGCACCGATACCCATGAGAGCATGAATATTAGTTCCCGAAAAAGCGCAGGAAATAGCGGCCGATACGTCACCATCGCTGATCAGACGAACTCTGGCCCCGGCGTTGCGGATTTCTTGGATTAATTCCTTGTGACGGGGACGATCCATAACTACTACCACCAGTTCTTCGATCGAACGATTGAGACAATCGGAAAGAACTTTCAGGTTTTCTGTCGCCGATTTATTAATATCCACATGACCTTTAGCTGCTGGGGGAGCGGCTAATTTTTTCATATAAAAGTCAGGAGCGGCGAATAATCCACCTTTTTCGGAGATCGCTAACACGGCCATAGAACCATTTTGACCGTAGGCAACCAAGTTAGTGCCTTCGCAGGGATCGACGGCGATATCGATTTCGACTAATTCGTCGGGATTACAATATTGTTTGGCATCAGCTTGGGTACAGATACCCACTTCTTCGCCAATATAGAGCATGGGAGCTTCGTCTCTTTCCCCTTCTCCGATAACGATGCGACCGCGCATATGGATTTTATTCATCCGTTCGCGCATCGCTTCCACAGCGACGTGATCGGCGGTATTTTTTTCGCCTTTACCCATCCACTTCGAGGAGGCAATGGCAGCCTGTTCGACCACTTCGATAATTTCTAACCCTAGCGTACTTTCCACTCGATGATCCTCCCTACAGCTGATCTATGATTTATCTAGTGAGTTTGTTTCCTTAACAGTCAAAAGTCTATCACCAGACGGGGATCATTCTTAAGTTTTTATGTAGATCATCTCGAGGAGACTGGTATGGCTAGGGAGTTTTTGCCGGCACTGTCGCCTCCATCTCGGTTATTGAGACCTTGAGTGCTGATTTCGGCGTTAAACTACGGATAAATTCCAGGGGTAAACCGTCTGTATCGGCAATAAAGGTGACTTCATAGACATGATCGCCGATCATCTGTTGTTGGGGTGGCAAAAGAATGTTTAAAGGTTGATATAGATCGGCATCCTCTTGATGAGCTTGCTGAAAGTTATTTGTTAATTTTTCTAACCATTCTGGTAAATTGCTGACATTTTCTGTTAGGTCAAAAGACAAGTGATAATAACCGACATAATGCTGATCACCAAAGGCATCGGGTGCAGGTTTCGGTTGGGGAATTTGGATTAATTCGATGCGTCCGTTTAACCCGGTTAGCCAACAGGCCAAAGTATAACCCGTGGTGAATCTTTCCTCTAGGGTAAAACCGAGAAGTTGATAAAAAGCGATCGCCCGATGGATATTAGCGGTACGAATAGAAGCATGGTGCATTTTCAGTGATCAGTAATCAGTAATCAGTCAGAATTCGGGGTTGATAAGCAATCCTTCATCGATCTGCCTCCCGATTCAGTTTTGAGGTTATCAGTTTATGTTTCTTCGTTACTTGGTATGATTCGATCGGGTGGTATAAATCGACTAAATCCTTATCTGGCAAGAGACTTAATTGATTACCAAAAACCGCAGCAATGTCTTTCTCTATAATGGTTTCATCCCTTATCACCTCCTCCATTGCCTAACAATTCCCGAAGAGCCGAGTTTATTAAGTGAGATTATTCACTGATAACTGATAACTGATAACTGATCAATGATAAATGATTAATCAAAAAGACGAAAATAGGGATAACGTTTGGGAACCCCCGGTTCTTTTTCCAGATCAAAGTTAATTACATCCCAACAGGGTTCATCGGGGGCATCGGGGCTAAATTCTACTGGTAAACCGTAGAGACGGGGAAGAGTGGCTTCACCTGGTTCATTACCGCGCCAAGTAGTGTTACGTTCTAGGTAGGAACTAACTAGATCGCGATAACGGTTGGCAATAATTACTTTAGTCGCTTTAAATCCTTGAGTATAGAGGCGATCGAGTGCTTCGTGAATCTCAAAACGAATACCATCCGGGTGAGTATGTTGACGATACCACTCACCATTCCAGAGTCGCCAATGCCGTCCTGACTGCAAGTGAACCAACTCACCCGTTTTGGGATCGGCTTCAAAAGCCCCATGGCGCGGACACAAATAGGTATCCGTCAAAGTGAGGGCGGGGATTAGCTGCCGACAGTGAGGACAATGGATATCGGGGCCAAAAACAGGGTATTGTAAACTTGCATTGATCATGGAAGAACCTAAACTAAAAATTGTTATCTTTGTACCAATAATCCTATATATATTATACCCAACCAAATTGGACGGGTATTCTCTTTCGACTTTAGTGCAGATCCTCCCATGTCTTTAGATAACTTAAGATCAACTTCTAATTTCTGGCCGATTGTCGATGTCAGTCAAGCGGCTTTTATCGCCCCTAATGCCACGGTAATGGGCGATATTTCCCTAGCTGTGGGGGTGAGTGTTTGGTATGGGGCGGTATTGCGTGCCGACGTGGAACGCATCGAAATTGGGGCCTATACTAATATCCAAGATGGGGCGATCCTACACGGAGAGCCGGGCAAAATTACTATCCTTGAGGATTACGTTACCATCGGACACCGGGCGGTAATTCACGCAGCCCATATTGAGCGCGGTTGTTTAATCGGCATTGGGGCAGTGATTCTCGATGGTGTGCGCGTCGGGGCGGGTAGTATTGTCGGGGCGGGTAGTATTGTGACAAAAGATATACCACCGCGATCTTTAGTGGTGGGCATTCCCGCTAAACGCGTCCGGGAAGTGTCGCCACAGGAGGCTCAAGAGTTGATCGAACACGCCGAGCGCTATGCTAAACTTGCCCTCGTTCATGGGGGAAAAGGTACTGATACTGGATTCCCAAAACGGGCGGATTAGGGTATAAATATAAAATGAGAATCAAGTAACAATCTTTTAAGCACTGACCGAGGAGAAGGAAATCTATGGACTGGAGAGTGTTAATCGTTTTAACCCCTTTGCTTATTGCTGGTGGCTGGGCTGTCTTCAATATCGGCGCTGCCGCTATTAGACAAGCTCAACAGTTTCTCAGCAAACAAAGTTAATAAAAGTTTATAATTTTTAGTAAAACCGACCGCCTAGGCGATCGGTTTTTAATTTTTTCTTATCCAGCGATCGCTGATTGGGGTGTAGGGTGTGGGGTGTAGGATGTGATACCATTTTTCTTTATTCGCGTCACAACGAATGAAGGTTTGGCAAGCATTCGAGCGTGGATGTCTGTCATGGATTTAGAAATTTGGTATGAGGTGTAGGATGTAGGGTGTGGGGTGTGGGGTGATGGGGAAGTGGGGGAATTATGAATTATGAATTATGAATTGGGGTATGGAGAGAACAAATAAAAATAATCTCCTGACTCCTGAATACTGAATACTGAATCCTGACTCCTGACTCCTAACCCCACCAATACACTTTTTCAGCAAACCCTACCTAACCATGAAATCTAACTGTCAAAATCTCATTGAAGAACTTTCCCATCTGGAAATTATCACCGATCCGGGGCAAGTGGCGAAACTTTCCTTAGATTATTATCATTTTAGTCCCATTTTAGAGGCACAACTGCAAGATAAACGGGCTGATTTAGTCATTCGTCCCCACAATAGCCAAGAAGTTATTGACATCGCTAAAACTTGCGTTAAATACCAAATTCCTTTAACAGTTAGAGGTGCGGGTACAGGTAATTATGGTCAGTGTGTTCCCTTGCGGGGCGGAGTAATTTTAGACACAAGCAAACTAACAAAAATTATCTCGATCGAACCGGGGACAGCGCGAGTAGAAGCGGGGGTAAAAATGGCATTTTTTGACAAACAAGCTCGCAAAATTGGTTGGGAATTAAGAATGGCTCCTTCTACCTATCGGACGGCGACAATTGGCGGTTTTATCGGGGGTGGCAGTGTGGGCATGGGTTCGATTAATTATGGACAATTGAAGGATAGGGGCAATCTGCAAGCATTGCAATTAGTCACCCTAGAAACAGAACCAAAAATTATCGAACTACGGGGGGATGAGGTAGAAAAAGTCAATCATGCCTACGGAACTAATGGCATTATTACCGAGTTAGAAATAGCTCTTGCTCCCTGTTATCCTTGGGCAGAATTTATCGTTACTTTTGCCGATTTTATCACCGCCGCTAAATTTGGTCAAGCACTCAGTGATAGTGATGGCATCGTTAAGAAAATGGTTAGCGTTCACTCCTGGCCAATTCCCGCTTATTTTATCGCTCTTAAGGATTATTTACCCACAGGAAAAGCAGCAGTTTTGTTAATAGTATCGGACAGCGATCGAGTCGCATTAGAATCTTTAATTAAAGAATATAATGGTGAACTTACCTACTATAAAACGCCAGAAGAAACCCAAAAAGGCAACAGTATCTTAGAATTTACTTGGAATCATACCACTCTCCATGCGCGTAGTTGTAACCCCAAAATAACTTATCTACAGGCTTTTTATTTTAATCTAGCCACGGTGGAGAAACTCTATAATTATTTTGGGGAGGAAATAATGATGCACCTAGAATTTTTGAGATTTCAAGGTAAAGTTATTCCCGCCGGTCTTCCCTTGCTAGAATTTACCACAGAAACTCGATTAAATGAGATTATTGCTATCTATGAACAACAGGGTGCAGCCATTGCCAATCCTCACACTTATATCATGGAAGATGGCGGCAGCAGACAGATTAATCCCCTGCAACTAGAATTTAAACAACTCGTCGATCCCTACGGATTGAACAATCCGGGTAAAATGCGAGCATGGGTTGAAGCAAGGGGGTAGGGATTCGATTCAAGCTAAATTAAACAAGATAGTTCACCGCGGCTCTCTTGGATTTGGTGGGTAAAATGTATTCTAAGATATAATCCTCCTAGAGAGGGGGTGGAACGAACCACAAAGACACAAAGGACACAAAGATCAATCAATCATATTGTAAGTTAAACTTATCACACACAACCTAGAAGAGCCTCACCGCTACTACCGAATCACTAACCGGAAAGAAGGGAGTGGGGAAAACAAAACTCTCCGCTGCCCCTTGCCTATTCCCGGACTTGCCCCGATCCGATACAATTAAACGGTTGTCTTGGAAGAATTAATAGTGATCGAGCGTTATACTCTCCCTGCGATGGGGAATTTGTGGACGGATAGATATAAATATCAAACATGGCTAGAGGTAGAGATAGCCGTCTGTGAAGCGCAGGCAGAATTAGGCTATATTCCGGGGGATGCAGTAGAAGAAATTAAGGCAAAAGCTAATTTTGATCCCGATCGCATTTTAGAAATAGAAGCAGAAGTGCGCCACGATGTCATCGCCTTTTTAACAAATGTTAACGAATATGTGGGCGAGCCGGGGCGTTATATTCATTTGGGTTTAACCAGTTCTGATGTATTAGATACCGCCCTGTCCTTACAATTAGTCGCCAGTTTAAACCTGATTTTAGAACAATTAGAAGATTTTATTCAAGCCCTGCGTTATCGCGCCCAAGAACACCGTTATACAGTCATGGTGGGACGTTCCCACGGCATTCACGCCGAACCGATCACCTTTGGCTTTAAACTAGCGGGATGGTTAGCGGAAGTGCTGCGAGGACGCGATCGTTTAATTCGCTTGCGCCAAGACATCGCCATCGGTAAAATATCTGGTGCAGTGGGAACCTATGCCAATATTGACCCGAAAATTGAGGCGTTAACCTGTCAGAAGTTAGGATTAGAACCGGATACCGCTTCCACTCAAGTTATCTCCCGCGATCGACACGCCGATTATGTGCAACAATTAGCCTTATTAGCGGCTTCGATCGAACGTTTTGCCGTGGAGATTCGCAACCTGCAAAGAACCGATGTCCTAGAAGTGGAGGAATACTTTTCCAAAGGACAAAAAGGCTCCTCCGCTATGCCCCATAAACGTAATCCCATCCGTTCAGAACGCTTAACGGGAATGGCGAGAATTATCCGTAGTCATAGCGTTTCCGCCTTAGAAAATATCGCCCTCTGGCACGAAAGAGATATTTCCCATAGTTCCGTGGAACGGGTAATGCTGCCGGATGTTTGCATTTTGACCCACTTTATGCTCAAGGAAATCACCGATTTAGTCAAAAATCTGCTGGTATATCCCGAAAACATGAAGCGGAATATGAATGTTTACGGTGGCGTGATTTTCAGTCAAAGAGTTCTTTTAACTTTGGTGAGTAAGGGAATTAGCCGGGAATCTGCCTATAAAATCGTCCAAGAAAATGCCCATCGCGCTTGGAACACCGATAACGGCAATTTTAAAGCTTTTATCAGCCAAGATGAGCGAGTTACTGGCATTTTATCCCCCGACGAGATCGAAAGTTGCTTTGATCCCCAGCAGCACTTAAATCATCTTAATAGCATCTACCAAAGGTTAGATATTTAAGGAGCTTTCAGTGATCAGCTATCGGCCACGTTTTTGAGATCGGCAACTTGAGACCTTGGGAGTAATCATGCCATGACCATGACTGCGATCGACCTACCGATAGAAAAAATTGCCCAGTTTTGCGATCGCTGGCAAGTGACCGAATTCGCTCTATTCGGCTCCGTCCTGCGCGAAGACTTCCGCCCCGACAGCGACATTGATGTTATGGTGGAATTTCATCCAGAAGCTCACCCCACATTCAGCACCCTAGACCAAATGGAAGCAGAGCTAAAAAGCATCTTCGATCGAGATGTTGACCTGATTACCCGCCAAGGCATTGCCACCAGTCGCAACTACCTACGCCGTAATCAAATCCTTTCTTCGGCTCAAGTGATTTATGCAACGCGATCCCCAATTCCTGCTTGATATGCTGCAATCCGCAGATTTTGTCGGGTGCGTTCCCTGCTGCAACGAGGGGGAACGCACCTTATACCATTTTTCTTTATTCGTGGCAGACATCTTACTCCCATTTTCTTTTCTAGAATAGGGTTTGAGGTTGAAGGCAATTAACCATCTCTGCCATTACTTTAGAAAAATGGTATTAGCAAGGTCTTATTCACGTTTCATCATGATTATCCTCTATATTGTTGACTTTCGTTAATTGTGGAAAAATATCTCGTACTGCCTCTTCAAATTTTTTTTAGGAAGACAAGGATTCTAATTTCGACAATGGGATTTTTGTACCAAGCGGTGAATATAAATCCTCAAGTTTTAGTTTATTTCGATACCGTTTAGTCATACCTTCTCTGGCTTTATTGATGGCATTTTTAATCGTTTCTTTTGGATTACTAAAAGATTCGGGATGTTGATCGATTGCTAACTCACTATCACTTTTCTTTGTACACAATTCTTTTTTTAGTAATTCTTTGTCTGCTAATATCCAGGCTTCAGTCATTTGTATTGGAACGATAGCAACTAAATTTTTGCATAAGTCTCCCTTGTCTGATTTAATAGCATTAAAAGCCGGATTAATTCTTTCGTTAAATGCGTTTTCATCTGTTTTATCATCTGCGTCTGCATGGAAGCACAAAACCATTGCTCCCTGCTCTACTGCTTGACTTGCGTATTTTTTAGCTTTTTCTCGGATATTTTCGCCAGAGATTTGTGAAAGACAAATTGGTTCAAAAATTTCTATTTCTTGTTGATCTTCAAAAGCAACTCTCTCGAAAGTGCGCTGAATAATATTTGGTAAAAATCTATGATCGGAACTGCCTTCTGTAGCTAAGGCAATAATTATTTGTTTGATTTTTTTTGCCATCTTAATTGATTTACCTTAATTGGTTTTGTTGATTTTTAATATTTTTAATCGCACTTTCAGCATCAGCAGTTTTTAGATATTCGACCACTTCCGAGAGAGTTAGCTTGACCTCATTTTCGGAGGAAAATAAAGTTAATTGTTTTTGATCCTCTTTGATAACAGGGTAAAATTTAGTGATTTTCATCTTAATTCGCTTCCCTTCAATAGTGGATATTATAGTGGTAAGTTGAGAAAGCCAAATGCTGACATTTTTATCATCTTGCCAATTAATTAATTGACTCACTAAAACTGGAGAATGAGTGTTCACTATTACTTGGCGTAAAGGCATTTCAGTATCTTCAAAATCGACAGTTAGCTCTTTTAATAATCTTGCCATTGCTTCAATACGAAAAGGATGAATGCCATTTTCTGGCTCTTCAAAACACAGTAATCCTGTGTGTTGTGGATCGTATTGCAGGACACATAATGTTAATAAACGTAGGGTTCCTTCGGAAAGCACTCTCGAAGAAAACTCCCGATTATCATCGCCTTTTACCTTGATAATAAATTGTCGATTTGCTTTGTCATCATAAACATTAACTTCTGTAAGATTTGGTAGCAGATTATTGAGATCACGGGAAATTGCTGTAAGGGTATATTCATCATCTTGTTTGATGCGAAATAAAGCAGCGGCTAAATTCTTTCCGCTGGCTGTTATTGTATCTCTGATGCCTATATCTTGACGAGTAGGTTCTCGCAGGTCTTCGGGATTAAGCTGCATAAACTTCCAACTCAGCATTTCTTGTTTGGCGGCTAATATATGTTGAAAATCTATAGTATTAATGCTGCTTAAAACAGTTTGTGATGCGTTTTTTGCGGGAAATAGTTTTTTATTCCCTTGTTGACCATCTTGATGTACAACAATGGTAGTAATACCATTAATATCTTCAGTCTGAATATAAGGAATCCCTCTCCTACCCGTTACTTTTGGTCGCCAAGTTTCCAATACTGTCTTAGGAAGATAATTTTTTACCCAATTATCTTCATTGTGCTTTAAATTTTCTAAACGTTCATCAACAATATACAAGTTTTCAAATCCACTTATATTAGACTCTCGTTTAATTTTTAATTGATAGCGCAACCTTGTATATTTAAGATCAACTTCCCCACCCCAATTATCTTTTACCTTGCGGTTGACTAACATTTCAACTATAAATTCCATTTCCGTGGCGTAGTCGTCCTCATCATACTGGGTAAAGAGTTCGCTAGGATGTCCTCGTTGCTCGCTAAAAGCCGTCTTCAGATCCACTTCTGCCAACCGCGCCAACAATTGTAAAGCATCAAATAAATTACTCTTACCAGAAGCATTAACCCCAGCAACTACAGTAAGCGGCGTGAATACCATTTCAAAATTATGAAAGGATTTAAAGCCATGAATTTTAATATAAGTAATCATAGTTTTAGGCGATAGGTAATATTAAAACATCAGCGCAATATTTAACCATACTGTAGAATCTTATCAACTTTCGCCTGATACTGTCCCACTATAATCTAGACAAAGGATCGATTGTTTTGATTTTGTCTCTGGTTTGGTAGAATTTACAGAGGGTTGTTCGGATTGATGACTTTTTTGCTGATTGTTTTTCCTAGAAAAGGGTAGTTTAGGGATCATTAGTTGACGATGGTTGTTGACGGCATACAGCAGTTACTTTATTCCTCTGGTACAGCCAATTCCTTATTGGGTAAGCTTTTCGGGGTGGAGAATTTACCGGAACAAACATGAATCCGCCGTAACGATATTATAAAAGCTGATAGCTAAAAAAACTGATAACCGATAACCCGGGAGAAAATATAATTGTAACTACCTACCCATTCCAGATTAATTACTATGGCAGAAGAAACCACCACCCCCGCCACTCCGACAGCAGAAGCAGAAAAACCGGCTCAACCTGCGGCTGCTAAAAAACCCAAGGAGCCTACCGTCGAGGAAAAACCCTTTGCTGAATTTATCGAGCAGCATTTTCAACCCGCACTGGCGGCAGCCTTGCAAAAGCTGGGTATAACTGATATGAAGCTGTCCTTTAAACAGGATAAAATTGCCGTGCAGGGCTTTTCTAGCTCTCCCTGTTGGCAGTTAACTGGCAATTGGCTCGGGGGAATGCGTCAATTTAGCATTTATTTTTTGGAAGAAAACATCAATGGCAAAAAAGCTTTTTCCCAGGCTGAGGGCGGCGCTCAACCTAGTACAATTGAATCATTTATGATCGATGAAAGGAAAGTTAGTCTTGATTTACTGTTGTTTTACACCCTGCAACGGCTTAACGGTCAAAAGTGGTTGACGAGAAACTAAAATTGCTGAGGATTAGCGATCGAGAAGGGGGGTAAAATGAGCATAGACGACCACTGCTTATCGATCGCTAATAGTAATTATGCGTGTATTTGTACTACTTTTTAACGCAGGCACAGAAAACGAAGGTATCCACACCATTCAAATGGGAGCTATCAATAAGGTGTTGATGTTTGAATCGGAAGATGATGCCACCCGTTATGCGCTGCTGTTAGAGGCACAGGATTTTCCGACTCCCACGGTAGAGAAAATTGATTCGGAGGAAGTGGCAGAATTTTGTCGCGGCGCCGGCTATCAAGCGGAAATGATTGAAGCGGGTATGTTGGTAATTCCCCCCGAAAGCAATGCCTCCGAGTTGGATTGGCAAAAAGAGGAAGTCCCCCCCGCCGAAGAGGAGTTTTCCGAGATTCCCGATGCGGAGTTAGACAGCATCCGTCGTCGTCTAGAAGGACTTTTGTAATAGACCTCTTGTAAAAATCGAAAATTGTCCTGCTTGGTTAGGAGACAGGAGACAGTAGCCAGTAGTCAGGAGTTCGGAGTCAGAAGACAGGATAATCAATCAACGTTGTTCCCTGTTCACTGATAACTGATAACTGACCACTGATAACTGACCACTGATAACTGAATATGACAACCGTGGGGGAATTGGGCGAAAATTTGGTGGCGGATTGGTTGCAATTACAGCAATGGCATATCCTCCAGCGTCGTTGGCGTAGTGGCGGCGGTGAAATCGATTTAATCGTCTTGTCTAAATCTCAGGCGGTTCTCGCTTTTGTCGAGGTGAAAACCCGCAGCGCTGGCAATTGGGATTTAGGGGGCAAATTAGCAATCGATGACCGTAAACAGGGGAAAATTTACCGAGCCGCCCAGATATTTCTCGCCTTTTATCCCCAATGGTCCGATTTAACCTGTCGTTTCGATGTGGCTTTAGTTAGTTGTCAAAAAAGTTCTCTATTAGCTTTACCTGAGTTTTCCCTTGATTATCCCTGTCAGCTACGGGCAGGTTATCAATTGCAATTACAGGAATATCTCGTGGCGGTTTTCTAAAAACACAATAGGCCCGCCTAGGGAGGCGGGCTTCATCTTGTACAAACGATATGGACTCCTAAAAATTTAACGGACTCAATACAATAGAGGTTTACGGAACCCACAACAGTCTATCTGTCAACTATCAAGATTTCTCAGTTTACCGACTCAGGTGCTGATTACAGCCCACTCCATCTGTCCTATCTTGAGCGACAGAGGCGAAACCATACTTTACTTTACAAACTTTGAGAATCTGCGTCCGATTTAGCTGTTGCGTTGATCTAGAGCAGGTGGCACAGGCTCTAGGTCTTTTTGCCTGGAAGGAAGTTGAGTCGCTTCCCTTGTGCCTTATGTTTTTAATATAACACCCTTGTCAGGACTTGATCGAGCTTGTCATTAAAGTTTACACTTATTGATTTTTAGCAAAATTTGCCGTTACAAAACTATAGATAGGGTTGGCTGAATAAATCTAAAAACCTTGTCGGATAACACTTTTGGACTTTTTTGACCTCAAAAAGTGCCTGACCTTGCAGTGATCGGGGGGGGAAATTTTAGGCATTTTTTCCCTGAAAATTAGGTAATTGGCCACCTCAAAACTGGTAAAACTCTACACCCTACACCCCACCCCCCCGATGTCGGGGGGGTGGGGGGCCACACCCTGTCCCCACTAAAAGACTTTTTCCGCAAACCCTAAGTAGCTCAAGTATGAGTAATCTACCTAGATTTAATTAAAAAGAATACAGGGCTGTTTTGATATTTTGGTAGTTATTATCTAGGTCTGATTCTAGGAGAATAATCGCAGTAATTCTTCTAGTCATCTCGCTTACTTCCTGCACTTCTGCGATAGTTAATCCCCGTCCTAATAATTTTTCCTCGCGATAACTTAGCCATTTTTTAATGACTTGATAACCCCCGATGGTATATTCCCACACCCGGGCCGGTATATTTTGCCAATAGGCTCGATCGTTGAGATAAATATCATAGGTTTTCGTTCCTAATAATTTTCGCATTTCTGGGCTAATTACGCTCATTTCTGCGGTTGTATATTGTCTTGCGATCGCTTTTCCTTTACCCGGCATCGTCACGCCATTTTTACCCCCATGTCCCCAACCGACGTTAATAATTAAATCCCCCTTATCTGGGTTTAAATTTACCCCATCAGTGCAGGAAATCAAGGCGATTTTTTGCAGTGCAGGGGTCGGTTTTTTTGTCACTCCTATAACGGGATTTTCTGTGTCTAAAAGAGAGGCGATCGTTTGTCCTAGTTCGGCAGATTTAATTAATAATTCTTGGCTATTGGGAAGGGGAATTCTTGGAAAGTCTTGACGAATACCGTCGGCATTTTCTTGTAAATATAAGGGAGAGTAACCAATAGCTAATGCGTGCAGCCAAATTAAGGAAGCATTCTCGATATTTTCCTCGAGATTATTAATACCAATTTGCTTTAAGTATTGACGAGATTTCTCCGAGAGATTAGCTGTTAGAGTGGTGTCGATAAATTCTTGTGTATTGAATAGTGTGGCTGTTTTATTTTCAGTTAATTTAGTCCTTAGACGAATAGGAAAACAGGAAGCATCAGGAGATAAGAGATGATCGTCAGATAATCCTATCGCAAAATAAAAGGGTGAACCTTCCGAAGTTTTTGCCGATTTAAAACGACTGATTAAAAATGAATTTCCTTCCCAACATTGTGACCAGAAATCAGGTCTGGAACGATTCCATAAAGGACTAATCTTGCTGTAATAACACCATCTAACTTCAAAAGGTCGAAGTAAATAGCGTATAATGTTATTTTGTTGAAAACCTTCTAATTTTTGAACTTTTAAACGTACTTTTTTAGCTTCAAATCCACTAGCATCTTCCGTTAATCCAGTTTTTAATGTTTTCAGTTCTTCCCATGTTATCGAAGTATCATAATACATTTTAATTCTTGTTTCTAAACTTGATTTATCAATATCAATTAATGCTCCTCCCCTTTTTTCCATTAATCCATTGCTAGGTGGTTCTTTACATAAATCTGTTAATTTTGGCCATGCTAAATATTGAGAAGAAACATCGGAGGGACGGAAAGAATAGCGATTAGACTTTTCTGGGTTAGAGACTTGATAACCAGCATCAAAATCTTGATTGTTTAAACTATCTAATAACTGTTCTCGTTTAGAAACTCCCCAGAAATGGCGAAAATAGACATCAATATTTTTATTCCTTACTTCCTTTCTTACCATTAATCCGATAGTTGTCCCGACTCTAATTCCTTCCTTATTGTATTGAGTAGAAAAAACACTAGGATCGGGATTACCTTCAGGGGTTAACTTTCCCGTTTCCCGACTATCACCATTGAGACAATCAAACCAAAGACGATCAAATTCTTGTAAAAATCTTTGCCGCATCACCACAAAAGAAGGATCAGCGAGATAGGAAAAATTAGAAATATAACAAACAACTCCTTTACCGGTATTTTCAGAGATACATCTTTCTGCTAAACGAAAAAAGCGCACATAGAGATCATCCAAATTAAACTTTTTAATCCCCCAATCGGAGATTAAACCCTGTTTATATACTTCCACTAAACCTGCTTCTTCTGCGGGACTGGTTCCAGCAAAAGCATTGTAGGGAGGATTACCGAGAATAACTAAAATCGGTTTACCGCGCTTAACTTCATCAGCTGCCTCTCGTTCCTGATTTAACTCCGGAAAATTTAATTGTAGCTGTTGAATTTTCTGTTTGCTTTCCTCGTCTGGGGGTTGCCACCCGGTTAAAGCATTAGTCAGATAAACCCCAACCCGTTCACTATCTTCTATTAAAGGTACACCCAAACTTTGCAGGAATAAACCTAATTGTAGATGAGCGACGACAAAAGGAGCGGTTAAAATCTCGAAACCGAAAATTCTTTCGATAGCTGCTTTTTTTACCAAAGCCATGGCTAAAGCACCCGCGCCATTTTCCTGTAAAGTATTGGTAATATAGCGCAAAACCTCGACTAAATAAGCACCGGTTCCACAGCAAGGATCGAGAATATAAACATCGGGATTAGCTAAACCGTCCTCGATATTTAATTCTTCTCGTAAAACTCGATCGACTCGCGCTACCATATAGCGAACAATTTCCGGAGGAGTGTACCAAACTCCCAATTCCTTGCGTAAATCGGGATCAAAAGCTTGCAGAAATGGTTCATAGAAATACTGTACCGCTTGTCCTTCATCGAATTGACGAAAAAATTCCTCTCGTCGCACTCGATTTAAAGCTGCACCGGTCCAGTTCAAAACTTCTACTAATCCCAAAGATTTTAACTTACTCGGTGCGGCGATCTGCTCAAAAAGAATCGCTAACATGGGAACATGGAGATAGTAGGCTGCTAATTTCCAATCGAAATTATCCTGGCGATCGGGGTTTTGCTTGTGCCATAATACCCAAGCAGAAAATAAACCATAAAAGAGGGTTTGCACGAGGGTAGAACGAAAAAATTTATCTCCGCGTTCCTGTTCAAATTTGATACCTAGGGCATTTTCTAAAGCTTGACGAATATTGGCCAGAGCGGGAAGATCGGAATGATGTTCTAAGCGTGCTTTTGCGTCGCGCGCATAGGAAGCAAGAAACCAAGCAACATCAGCCGGTGAGGTGATAGGAGCCGCCTGTAAAAGCACTCTCTTTAGGTATTCTAAGAGGCTATCACCGTGTTCGGCGGCAAATTTGGATGGATTTGAGGTTTTTAGCCAAAACTCGGCTTCTGACGGGGCTAAACTATAGGCTTCTAATTCTACCGGTTGACCTTGGCTATTGCGACCGATGAGCAGAAAATCGCGATAATTGGTGACTAATACTTGACCGTATTTTTGCCAGTATTTTTGTACTTGCTCGCTGGCGGCGATTTTTTTGACATCTTCTTTGGTTCCCTTAATCTCGATCGCGCCTCTTTCGGGAAAAACCGCCGTAAAAGGCTCTAATTCTTGATTTTTGGGGAATTGATCGACGTTAAAAAGTCCCCCGTCCGGCAATCCTGCACCCTGATTTCTGAGGTTGATAATGCAGCGCACTCGCGGTTTTAGGGTTTTACCGATTTCGTTGAGGAGAGTTTCGAGAGTGCCGTAGTAGGAAGTTTCTTTTACTGCTGCTTGGGAGGAGTGGATTTCTTGCAGGTTGCGAAAATAGTTGACGAGGGGATTCATGAGTAATAAAGTAATAGGACAAAATTAACTTCTTGGTTAGGATAGGCAAAAGGCAAGAGTATGTGTAATTAATTGTGTCTAGCTACTTAAAAAGTGTAATCTAGATAGGTGTTGCCGAAAAAGTTTTTTGTGGGGACAGATTTTGAAGTGTCGGGTGTCGGTCGTCGATACCAAATTAGGTTACACTTCATCTTGAGAAAAGCTGTAACCCCTGATGGTATATTTTGTCCATAGTATAGCTCGCTAGTTTAGATTTGTTCAATTGGGTGAATAAGATTAGATAAAATTTCGTTCCATTTTAATTTATGAATAGTTTGTAATTCCGAATCTATTTCAATCAGATGGGAATAGCTATTGATAAATTCTTCTGGAGATGATATCAGTCTCAGATAATATTTAATTGTCGGTATAATACCATTGGTGATTACTTGACAACCATGGTTATTTTTGATAGTTTGAATCTCGGACATGATTAACTCCACTTCTGTGGATTTAACATCAAAAGATGATAGGATATAATATCTTCTCGGATTAAATTTAATAATTTTATCTTTGGCAATTCGGAGAATTTGTAAATCAATGTACTTACCATGCTTAATTTCAATAACTTCTACTAATTGTTTATTTTTATCAAAAATCTCAATATCTCCTGCACTACCAGAAGTTAGATCAGAAGCTGTGTGACTGCCTAGAGCTTTTAATGTGCAGGATTTGTATCTTTCTACTTCTATGATCAACCTTTGATAAATTGCATACAGAGCTAAAACAGGTAATTTGGAAGCTCCACGAGTTTGATAATTGAAACTAAAATGATTTTCCAAGCAACTGCTCAAAGTGTTGATAGCAAAAGGTTCAGGATTATCTATCTTCAAAATTTTAATCTTTTGGGTCTGGATAATCTGATTAACTTGATGAAGTAAAAGCCTTAAAATAACTTCAGCTTGTTGAGGATTAGTTTCAATAAAATCAATTAAACCCAGAAAAGCATCTTTGGTTTTTTGATTACTAATTTTACCTTGATAATCTAAAGTATAGGGAAAGGGTTGTTCTAAAGAACGAGTTAGCCAGCCACTTTCTGCCATAGCTGGTAATCCCAATTGTTTCAAGGTGGGAGTAATATACTGAGTATCAATAGTTCTTCCTGAAAATCCTCCGGGTAAATTAGTTTGATGGTATCTAATATCTTGATTAGGACAGAGAATTTTATGGACTAATAAAGTTATTAAACCCGTATAAACTCCCTTTTGTTTTGAGCAATTAGTAGCAATTTGTTGGATATAGTTTTGATAGGGTTGAGGGAGCAGTGGTTGCCGATCATCTAAATTTAAGGATTGGTCATAAATTTCTAATAACTTTTCTTTATGGTTCATAAAATCTAATCCGATAATTTCCAATTGAATATTCTGACGAGAAAAAGAAAACTCCTTTAAGGATACTCTAGAATTGGTTTCAAAAATATGTTTCTTAATGGCAATAGCCAACTCTTGAATCATGGGAATACAAACCGAATTACCCACCTGTTTATAAGACTCAGCTAAGTTAGGATGAATTTGAAAACTATCGGGAAACTTCATCAGTCGATAGCATTCTTGGATAGTTAATTTACGCACCTGATCTTGTTCGGGTATATAAATAAAAAAACGTCCAGATGTTTCCTGAGATGGTATAGTGGGATGTACTCCATCGATCGAATAAATTCGGTTAGGTTGATGATGCACCCGGGATAAATGTTCTGTATTTGGTCTGATACCTTTTTTCCAGATACTTTTATTGCGATAACCGACAAAAATTAATCCTGATGGTTGTAAGGTAGGATTATCAATGAGAGTATATTCTTTTTTATCTAAGTATTCAAAATTGCCTTGAGGAGACAGAAAATCTCGTAACTTAGGTATTGGTGAAGTATATTTTAATGAGTTGAAATTAAATTTTTTATTTTGGGTAGCAATAATAATAATTCTTTCTCGATTTTGCGGCACCCCAAAATCCTTGGCATTTAAGAGCTTATAATCAACTAAATAACCCAATTCTTCCAAAGAACGCAAAATAATATCTAAGTTTTTGCCTTTGTCGAGGTGAATTAGGTGTTTAACATTTTCCAGAAGAATTATTTTCGGCTTTTTTAATTCGACTATTTCGCAAATGTGAAAAAATAGAGTTCCCCTTGTATCTCTAAATCCGGCTCGTTTTCCAGAAATGCTAAAGGGTTGACAGGGAAATCCTGCTGTCAACACTTCAAAATCAGGCAGGTCATGGATAGCAATTTTCTTAATATCTTGATCGGGAATTTCTTGAAAATTATTGAAATATACTTTTCGACAGTTATCGTCTATTTCACAAGAATATACACAGTCATAACCAACGCTCTCAAAAGCTAATCTAAATCCTCCAATACCAGCAAAAAGATCGATGAATCTGAGTTTTTCGTTTGTCATTGCAAAATTATGACACCAGAGATAGCCAAAGTAAATATATCCTTAATTTTACCAAATGTTCCGACTTATGCAGCGATAAAAACTGTAGTCTAGATAATTAATGTTAATATGCCCCGATATAATCAATTTGGAGATACTGGATTAGGGATAATTCAGGACAAACTCGCACAATTTCGGTTTCAGACTTCTGCGGCTTTTTCTTGCTCAATCTCGGTCTCCAATTCTTGACGTAATTCTTCTAGAGAAGTGGTGGCAGCTGTCTGAGATAATCTTTCTTTTGACCAATTTAAGGCCTGAAAAAGTCGTTGAGCATTAGCTGGAGAGCGCAAAAGATAAACTTCTTCTAATAAAGCGGATAATTCGTCAGCAGCAATCAAGGCCACATCATGATGACCCTGACGTTGGACAATAACGATCGAGTTTCCCAGTTCTACTTTTTCTAAAACCTGAATAAAATGTTCTTGTGCTTGGGTATAGCTAGTATAGGTGGTGGGGATGGCCATTAATCAACTCCGCAGTCAAAAAATTAATCAATGGGTGCGTTAACAAAGCGTAACGCACCCCAAAGAAATTACACCGAAGTTAAGGTTTTCTCCGCGCTAATTTGCGCTTCGGGACTATCCGCTTCCGAGGGGGGAACCACTTGCCAGAATTGACCCAGATAACTATCCCAATTAGCTAAAATTAACTTACCCTTGGGGCTATTAGTGCGTTCTACATGAGCCTCAATTAAAGATTTTAACTGTTCAGCGCCGGCTGCCGTGGCAACCCGTTGAATCTTGACAATTTCGGGGTTAAGTTTCTCCGGTAGGGATTGGTCGAGGATATAAGCTAATCCTCCCGTCATCCCGGCGCCGACGTTGCGACCGACGGAACCAAGCACAACAATTACTCCACCGGTCATGTATTCACAGAGGTGATCCCCGGCCCCTTCGATAACTGCTTTCGCGGTGGAATTGCGGACAGCAAAACGTTCACCAGCGCGACCATTAGCGTATAATACCCCACCGGTGGCCCCGTAGAGACAGGTATTACCGATAATAGCGTTATCTTCGGGCTGATAATTGGCGTTTTGGGGCGGTACGATGACAATTTCGCCGCCGTAGATGCCTTTACCCACATAATCGTTAGCTTCTCCCTCTAAATGGAGATTGACACCGGGTAAATTAAATGCTCCGAAACTTTGACCAGCTGCACCCTGGAAATTGAGCTTAATTTCGCCTTCAAAGCCGTCATTACCGTATTTTTGGGCAATTACCCCCGCAATTCTCGCCCCGACGGAGCGATCGGTATTGACAATCCTGTAGGTTTTGCTGACGGTTTCCTGTTGCTCGATCGCCTGTTTCATCTCGCTATCTGCTAGAATCTCGTCATCGAGAACAGCACCGTTACTATGTACTTCCTCGTGCTGCAACCAAGAGCGGTCTCGGCCATCGGGTAAATTTAACAAACAATCGAGATTGAGAGATTCTGTCTTAGTTAAACGAGCATCGGAGCGCACTTTTAACAGATCCGACCGGCCAATCACCTCATTTAAACTGTGATAGCCTAATTTCGCTAATAATTGCCGCGTTTCCTCAGCCACCAAAGTGAAGAAATTGACCACATGAGCGGGAATTCCGGGAAAACGAGCGCGGAGACGTTCCTGCTGGGTAGCGACTCCCACAGGGCAATTATTCGTGTGACAGACGCGGGCCATGATACACCCCTCGGCAATCATAGAAATGGAACCAAAACCGAATTCCTCCGCACCCATGAGAGCAGCCATGAGGATATCCCAACCGGTTTTTAGTCCCCCATCTGCGCGCAAAATCACCCGATGACGCAGTTGATTTTCCATTAACATCCGATGCACTTCCGTTACTCCCAATTCCCAGGGACTACCTGCGTGTTTAATCGAACTTAGGGGTGATGCACCTGTACCACCATCGTGACCAGAAATCTGGATAATATCAGCGTTAGCTTTGGCAACTCCGGCCGCAATTGTGCCGATACCGATCTCGGCCACTAATTTGACGGAAACTTTGGCCCGGGGGTTAATTTGGTGTAAATCGTAGATTAATTGCGCTAAATCTTCGATCGAGTAGATATCGTGGTGAGGAGGGGGAGAAATCAAAGTTACTCCCGGTTTTGAGCGCCGTAACATGGCAATATAGGAACTGACTTTTTTCCCGGGTAATTGACCTCCTTCTCCCGGTTTTGCTCCTTGGGCCATTTTAATCTCTAGCTGTTTTCCACTCATTAAGTATTCGGGAGTGACTCCAAAACGTCCCGAAGCTATCTGTTTAATGGCAGAATTAGCCGTATCACCGTTTTTTAAGCCGTTTAGATGGGGCATAGTCACAGAATGTCCTTCTGCATCCACATCGCTTAAGCTGGTATAACGGATCGGATCTTCTCCCCCTTCTCCGGAATTGGACTTACCTCCGATGCGATTCATGGCGATCGCTAGGGTTTCGTGTGCTTCCCGGCCCAAGGCACCTAGGGACATTCCCCCTGTGCAGAAGCGTTGCAGGATACTTTCGATCGATTCTACTTCCTCGATGGCAATTGAGGCTCGATCGCTGTTAAATTCTAATAGATCGCGTAAAGCGGTGACAGGTCTTTGCTGCAAGATTTGACGATAGGTTTCGTAATGGTCGTATCCTTCACCTTGGGAGTGAGCAGCCACTGCTTTATGGAGTGCTTTCGCCATTTCTGGCGAATTCATGTGGTATTCTCCCCCAGGACGGTAGTTGACAAAACCGTAGTTTTCTAGTTTTTTAGCGGTAAGATTGGGGAAAGCTTTGCTGTGGAATGCGATCGCTTCTTGGGACACCTCAGCAATGCTTAAACCCCCGACGCGACTGGTAGTACCGTTAAAAGCTAGTTTAACTAAATCTGCCGATAATCCGATCGCCTCGAAAATTTGCGCCCCATGGTAGGAAGATAGGAGAGAAATACCCATTTTCGAGAGGATTTTCAGTAATCCTGCTTCTACGGATTTGCGGTAATTAATTAGGGCTTTTTCGAGGCTAATAGCTTCTAATTTGCCGTTTTCCATCAATTTCTGGGTTTTTGGCTCGATCCACCACTGGGCGATCGTTTCTAGGGCCAGATAGGGACAAACTGCGGAAGCACCATAACCAATTAGACAAGCGAAGTGATGGGTACTCCAACATTGGGCCGTATCGATCACGATCGAAGCTTTTAAACGCAAGTGTGAGCGAATCAGGTGATGATGGACGGCACCAACGGCCAATAAAGGGGGAATATAGCTAGTTTTTTCGTCAATAGGAGCAGTTCTGTCACTGAGAATTAAAATTTCCGCTCCCGATTCTACTTTCTTTGCGGCCTCAGCACACAAATTAGCGATCGCAGTTTCTAATCCCCCCGGTCCGGTGGTCAGATCATAAAGGGTAGAAAGTTCGGCTGTTTTGTAGCTAGAGGTTTTAACTTTGGCTAATTCCGCATTATTAAGCAGGGGAGAGTCTAATTTCAGTAAATGTGCGTCATCAACCCCTAATTTAAGGATATTACCCCGTCGTCCCAGATACATAGTCAAGGACATGACTAAACTTTCCCGTAAAGGATCGATGGGAGGGTTAGTAACTTGGGCAAAACGTTGTTTAAAGTAATCGTAGAGAAGATGGGGTTTACTGGAGAGGACTGCTAGGGGAGTGTCATCACCCATACAGAAAGTCGGTTCTTTTCCCTGTTCTGCCATGGGAACGATAATCAGATCCACATCTTCGGATGTATAACCGAAAGCGGTTTGCAGGGGAAGGAGATTGCTGGGAGCGGGAATGTCGATCGCTGTTTCTTTATCAATCAAGGTACGTTGGGATTGCACCCATTCACCGTAGGGATTAGCTCGGGCAATTTCCTGTTTAATCGGCCAATTACGCTTAATTTCGCCTTTTTCCAGGTCAACTGCGATCATTTGACCGGGGCCGAGACGACCTTTTTCCATAATGGTGGTTTCATCGAGGGGAATAGTTCCCGCTTCCGAGGAGACGACGATATAACCGTTGTTAGTAATGCTATAACGGGCCGGTCGCAAACCGTTGCGATCCAAACAAGCACCGACGATTCCCCCGTCACTAAATACCAGTAAAGCTGGACCGTCCCAGGGTTCCTGTAAACCGCTATAGTATTCGTAAAAGTCGATAATTTCGGGATAATCTTGTAAATCCGGCTGATTATTGTAGGCCTCCGGCACTAGGATCATAGCCGCTTCTAGGGGACTGCGACCAGTTCTCACCAATAATTCTAGGGCGCTATCGAGGTTATAGGAGTCGCTGTTAGCGGGGTTAACAATGGGAGTCAGGGATTGTAATTCTTCGTGGGTCCAACCTTCCGTTTCTAAAGCGGGTTCCCGGGCCGACATCCAGTTAATATTGCCCAAAAGGGTGTTAATTTCGCCGTTATGACCCAATAAGCGCATCGGTTGAGCGAGGGGCCATTTTGGTTGGGTATTGGTGCTAAAACGTCGGTGATAAATAGCAAATTGACTGCTATAGGCGGGATTTTGCAGGTCTAGATAGAATTCTCGCAGGATTTCGCCCCGTACCATGCCTTTATAGACAATGGTGCGACAGGAAAAGGAACAGAAATAGAAATCATCGGCCAGTTGCTTACCGACTTCAGAACGGGCAATATAGAGTAGGCGATCGAATTGAGAACCAGCTAAATCGGGGGAAGTCACCAGAATTTGCTCGACGTAGGGTTGATTTTCCCTTGCTTGTCTTCCCAGGACTTCGGGCCGGACGGGAACAGTGCGCCAACCTAAAATCTTAATATTATATTTATTGACAATTTCTTCGATATGTGCTTTAGCGTCGGTGCGTTCTTGGGCCGCTTGGGGAAGAAAGACCATACCCACCCCTAGTCGCTCAGATTCTGGCATATTTAAGCCATTTTCGGCGAACCAAGGAGCGAGGATAGCTCTAGGGATAGCGGTCATCATACCGGAACCGTCACCGGAATCCTGATCGGCGCTGCAGCCTCCCCGGTGTTCCAAACAACCGAGGGCCGAAAGTGCCTGTTCAATCAGTTGATGGCTACCCGAACCGCGCACATCGGCAATAAAACCGACTCCGCAAGCGTCCCGTTCTTCTACGAGCCATCGGGGACCCCAATAGGGATCAATTTGGTGAATATTGTCGATTTTTAGGTTATTTTGTTGCGCCATAGAAGTTATCCTTACGGTCGTTGTCTAGAAGGGTGGGATAGTTGGTCTGCTGAAAGGGTCAATCTAGAATAGAATTTTTTTTGATCTTGCCGTTTTGATTGTCGCTGATTTTTCCTAATTTTTGCCTGTTGCCATCTTTATCTTGGCCAGTCTGAGGAATCACAGGTGATCTACCATGATATAGTAGCTCTCAGCAATTGTCATCGAAAATCCCCTAGGCAGGATAGGGGTGAAACATCCTGTTAGGTGCTTATTTTGGCAGAATATTGTCGGATTATCAATGCTAAGACCCAGATTTAAACCGCAGACACGGGTGTTTTTAGTCCTGAGCCAATATTTTAGTTAAAATTCCTTCTATTCTAGATTCTGCCGCTTTTAATTTAGACAGTTGGGGATGCTTGGGAGAGCAGACTTTTGTAGTCAGACTTTGGAGAATTGGTCTAAAAAGTGTCTTTATCTGTTGCAACAACCTAACAAAGATATATTATAAGACTGAATAGAACTGAGGTTAATTTAGGTTCAAATATAGGGCAGAAGTCATCGACAGGACAGAATAAAGCGTCTATCCTAAGCATAGGGCGAGACAGCTGGATGGTGTTCTGTTTTTCAGCATATCATCTCTCCCTTTCCCTATCCCGAACTCAGATTGTGTGGAGCTTTCAAGACAGGATCGTGATTAATCCCCATATTTTGGCCAGCCAGTATCCTAGGGTCACAAAAGCGCCAACTTTGCAATGATTTTAGTATTTTATCGCAACTTCAGCAAGTTGATTGGCTCTTCTCGTTTCCGTAAGCAAGAAGAATGGCTCTTCTGGTTTCTGTGTGGAAACGAGGTCTATACTGATAGAATATCCGCAAAATAGCCCTAAAAGTCTTGCCCGATAAGCATTTCACGATTCCATAAGCAAAAATTATCACACAAAGTCGAGAAGAGCCGAAGAATAGGGATAATTTTCTGGGAATATAGTCTGCAAAGCCTTGCCGAAAAAGACTCCTACGAATGATAAGCACTGATTATCACACAAAGTCGAGGAGAGCCAGTTGGATTATATTATGTAGATGTCCATTGCTTGAGAAAAAATCGACGATATAGGTTATATTTTGACTGGAGTTGGTTGATTGTAACGAAGACTAAAATGGTGATCCTATGGAGAGATATAATAAAATGCGCTTTTGGGTGTGTATAGTAGCTACTATTGTAATAGGGGGCTTGTGGACTACATTACTGGAATTAACATCCCCCGACTTTCCCATTCGGTCTAGTATACTGATTTTTCTTGGCTCTGGATTAATTACTTGGCTAGTCACCAGCCCTAAATTTTTTCGCCGTTTTGTGGGAGAAGCCACACCAGAGTCACTGGGCATAATTAGAATTATTACCTGTGGAGTGTCATTAATATTAATAATTGGCATTGAAGATATGCCGAGCAGTGCTTGGCTTCCAGAGGGTATGCGCTATCCCCTCGGTGTCATCGGTTTATTTGAGCAATTACCTGGTTTTGATAATTTTGTCAGAAGTTATAACAGCCTACAAATTTTGGATTGGTTAACGGGATTAGTTTTATTTTTAGCGATTATAGGTTGGCGAACAAAAATTATAATTCCGTTGGCATTTTTCTGTTGTTTGCTTGTCGGAGGTATTCTACGTCAATACAGTCACTTTTTTCACACGGGATTAATTCCTATTTATCTGTTGGCTATTCTCTCTTTTACTCCTTGCGGCGATGGTTTATCAATTGACCGTCTCTGGAAAGAGTATCGAGGTCAAGCGGTACCAGTTCTTCATCGTAACGCACCTGTCTATGGCTGGTCTCGTTATGCCTGTTGGGTTGTTATTGCTATCCCGTATGTTATGGCTGGACTTAGCAAGCTTCGTAATGGTGGTTTGATGTGGTGGGGAGCAGATAATATGAGATTTCAACTGTATAGCACCGCCTTGGCTCCAATGCAGTTTGACTTTTCTTTAGCAGTACACTGGAATCATGCCCCTGATATTGTTTTTGCCTTGTTAGGTTTATTTGGAGTCGGTAGTGAATTAGCCTATGGAGCGGTACTTTTTTCACGAAGAGCGCGCTGGATTATTCCTCCCCTCATGGCGATGATGCACATCGGCATTTTGTTTTTCCAAGACATTTTATTTCTCGATCTGATTCTCTTGCAATTAATTTTCGTGGACTTCGATCAACTCCGCCCAGCGATCGCTAATTGGTACGCATCCCATCAAAAACCTATAACCATAATCTATGATGGTTTAGCTCCTACCTGTTGTCGAAATGTTCGTGTTCTCAAGTTTCTGGACATTTTTGAGCAACTTCAGTTTCAGGATTTTAGCCAGCTAGATTTAGATAAATATAATGACCAGCATAGACTAAACTTGGAAGAAATTGTTCTGACAGATAGGATCAATATTATCAGTCAAGACCACTGTTATCGAGGATTTTCTGGATGTAAGTTTATTGTTCTAGCTCTGCCTTTATGCTGGATATTGACTCCCTTTATATTCTTGCCAGGGTTATCATTTTTAGGGGAAAAACTGTATCAATTGAGCTTGTCTAACCCACCATCTTCTGCTAAGAAGATAGCGAATCGAGAACTGCACGCTTTTTGGCAAGGTTTTGGTTATCCCCTATTAATATCCATCGTCACTGTGGGTTTAATAAGCTGTTGGGCAGCACAACTAGAATTTTATCCGTTTACAGCCATGCAGATGTTTTCTAAGGGCAATACCTCAGGTATTGTTCGTTACCATAAAGTCTTAGCTCACTATGATTCTGGTGTAATTGCTCGCTCCTATCTCGAAAAAATTATTCCTGCCTTGTATGATACTCGTTACCGTAGAACTCTACGTCGGTGCTTGTCAGAGAACCCAAAAGATATTCAAGTTTGTGAAGAATTGTTGACAACTGCTGGTATGATCTACAACAATAAAGATAATACCAAAGATAGAATTAAACAGTTTGAAGTCCAGTTCTGGGAATGGAATTTTCGTAAAAATCCCTCAGATTCTCAAAAAGGAATTATGATCCAAAGGCGGTTTATTCAAGTTAATTAGAAAAAGTGGCGTTGCTGATTTGAGATATGAATCTTTTTTTGTGGGATTTTTAAAACCTAGACCCAAACTAACTTTTGGATACGATGCACAGTTGGCATTCATACCTTGATTCAGCAACGCCTACCTCCTTACTCTCCCGACTTTGCCCCGATGGAAAATTTTTGGTCAAAAATCAAGTCTATCTTAAGAAAATTAAAACCGAGAACTTATCGAGAGCTAGAGGAAGCTTGAGTAGAGGCTTTTAAGCAAGTCTCGGAAAAAGACCTTCGTAATTGGTTCGCACACTGTCGCTATTGTACCTCATCTATCTGAAAAACGCTGTAAGTCAAGCATTCTTTGCGAAAATATTAAAGATTTTCTGAGTAGCAAAGATCACTAAAATTAGAGCAGTAAGCGATAAAATACTAGGCAAAAAAACTGAATAAGCTTGGATATATCTTGGTATAGGTCGTGCTACCAAAATAGTTAAAAAAGTACCACCTAAAAAGAAAAGTATTCCTGTCATGGTTATAGCAGATAGAGCAGTGGGTATAGGCAAGAAAAACTTACAATCACTTAAACCAGATTTGGCAATACTGGAAATTTTAATCAAGATAAAAATAACCATAGCGGCAATTATTGCTACAAAATTATACCCCAAAATAATTATTATAAGATCGGAAAATTTAAATCCTATCGACAATAATAAACAATAAATAATAAATAGAGAAGATGTAATAATTGCTAGTACAGAAATTGGTGATTCCAGAAAAGCTGGTTTCTCTAAGTAAGTAATGCCGATAATTTTAAGTAAAAATAATAAACACAGTAAGATTATAGCAAAGGTAATAATTTTGGCGATATAACTCAAAAATACATCTTGATATGCCAAGCTGTTTAAAGCCACTTTTAGACTGTTATATATCCATTTAAAATAGAGGCGAGGGTGAATTTTTATAATTGATAGAGATAAATCTTTTAGAGAGTTATTAACAATCACGGGATTGTCTCCGTACATATTTTTAGCTACTTTAATGGCAGTTCTCCAACTATTAAATCCGAAGCAGTATCCCCATTGAGAGTAGGTAGCTTTTGAGGCAGGAATAAGACATGGCGACATATTTTCATGGTTGTTAAACGGTTCATCTATGGCTTGAGATAATTGCTCGGGACTCATATTTTTTAGTTGCTCACGCCAATCCACAATCGCCTTCGCTAATTGTTGCTGTTCAACAGGTAATTCTGGGATTATATCAGCTGTCAACATTTGGGTGGTAATGCAGAAGTGTTGAATGTTAAGATTTTGAGCATATTGTCCAAGTTGTGCATTGGCATTGATGATACCAAATTTGAGCAGTTAATGACTCTATTCTCAATAAACAAGGGATTTTACCTGGGTGAAACCCAAACATTGTAAAGTTTTATTGCAGGATTCAACACTTCTGGTGGTAATGCCACTCAGACTATATCCAGAAAAAGAAACAACTCCTGATGTATTGACTAAAGAAGTGCGGAGAATATTAAATAACAGATAAGGAATAAAACAGGCAATCAAAATCTTGACTACTATGTTTCTGTAAAAGTTATTCCTTACTCTCTGGTGATAATTAAAAAAGAATAGTAAAATAATGGTAAGCAAAGGTACTAAAGGAATGAGAAACAAAAAAGAAGGTCGAGTTTGATAGGTTAAGAATAAACTTAACGACAGAGCAATCAGAAGAAAATTGTTGTAGGTCTGTTTAACAAACATAAACATAAAAGCTATGGTTAGGATAGCCATAGATACCGATAAAATCTCTGCCACTTGCACATGAACATATCTCCAAAGAATTTGGGTATGCAGCAGGGGTAAAGCAGTTACAAGAGCTTGAATTTGTGAAAAATTAGCTATCCTTAGACCTCTAAAAAAAATAAATCCTGCTAAGGCATAGACAATAAATTGAGCGGCTGGTAGAAGATGAAAATCCGGTGAGATTACTTTGACTAAATTGAGAAATAGCGGATAAAAAAAGCTTCTTTCTTGAGAAACTATATCGCTCAAGGAATTAAAACTAAAATTGACGTAACTAGGTGAATCATCAGATATATATAAGTTGAAACGATCTTGAAATTGAAAGTATAGAAATACAGAAACTGCGTAAAACCAATAGATTAGAGAAGCATTTGTAATTATTTTTATTACCTTACTTTTCATGGTTCATCTCCATTTATTTGACAAATTAAACTACTTTACAAAAATTAATTTAGGTTTCTTCAACTTCTTCCAGAATAAATTAACAACAACAAAAATGTTTAGTAGGGAAAAGGCGGAAAATAAAGGCATACCCGGGAAAGAATAGCGCATATGCACCAACAGTAAACTTGCATCCACTAAAGAATATAAAAGCAAGCGAAGGAAATTAATCACAATAATAAACAAGAGAATAAATACATAATTAGATAATAAGGGTGATTTATGTTTACTACAAAAGTAGTATATTAGTAAGAATACTATAGAAATTATCCCGATGGTATTGATAATATAAATAGCTCTAGTTATCACTTTAACTAACAGTAATCTTATTCTACTAGGCCGTTCTTTTCCCGTCCAAGCTGCACGACGATTAGCTACCTTATTAAAGAGGGTAATACTTGCCTTAGGATCGTCCACAAGAAAAATTTTTTCTACTTCTGAAAAGGGAGGATAGAGAAACTTGGTGATCACTTTTATAGAAGATTCCTTAAGGTGAGGCAACCAAATCCCAAAATTAGGATCTATATAGCTAAAGCCAAAAGCTTTTGTTGGTAAAAGACGATTACGAAAAGCAGTTTTTAACTCTTGATTAATTTCGGTAAATTTTTGATAAACTTGCCGAGTAGTTACCGACCTAGGATTAACAGGGTTGATACTATCACGCACAGCATCTGCTAACAGCCAGACTGTAAATTTACCGCGAATTTCTTCTTTAGGAAGGAAAGGTTCTAGGGTTTTGAAGCTGGGACTAACTTGATAAGCTGCTTCTAACTGTGCTGGATTAATAGGAACCTGTCTGACTGGAGTACCAGCATCTATTTTCATTAATCCTGTATACATACCCTTAAAACTAGGTGCATTCCACAAACTTACCCCTGGCACACCCAAGAAAATTGAGTTAAGTGAGACTATGGCAAAATTTACCATAATGAAGACTAACAGGGGTAAAAATACTAAAAAACAAGACTGTTGGATTTTTTCTCTTAATTTCCACTGAGGCTTGGTTAAAAACATAATTGGAATTAAACTTAACATATAGATGTATTCAATTCCTTTTTCTGGTCGAGTAATGCCGATAAATCCGAGGGTTAATCCAGCCAAACAGGAATAAATGATTTTTTCTGATATTTTTTTCTTGAACAACAAAAATATGATCAACGCAATCAATATATTAAACAAGGAAACCGTTATTGCTTCGCTTCTCGCATCATTAAAAAATCTGAAAGTCAGAGGATAGAAAATTAGCAAAGAAAAAACTAAAACACAGACAATTTTCGGTACTTTTAGTAAGCGAATAGAATAAATCAATAAAAACACTGAAAAAATGTAAAATAGTTCGTGGAATATTCGCAGGGGTATCCCCGTAAAACTAACTAGCCAAACAAATAAGGAATAACCTGGGGGATGGCCTAAATTTAAGATACCAATTCCATCGGAAAACCAAACCGCTCTTTCCGCACGACTTAGATAATTCTGGGGATCACTGGGAGAGGCCACTATTTCACTGGTTCTCGTTAAGAATAGTTTAATTAAACAAATTAAAGTCAAAATAACTGGAAAAATTTTCGACACGACTTGACACTTAATCTCTACTATATCTTTACTTATCATAGTTTTTATACTTAACCAATAGTTCATTTAACACCTCTCCAAATTGTCACAAAAAATGCTGATTATACCGATATTTATTATCAAGTTCGTTTATCAATCATGTCTGCTAAAAGAGCAAACATTCCTGTTTGGGTTGCCGCTATTAATAGCAGGAGAGTTCTTTCTGTGAGATCTTCATGAACAAAAATATCTTGAATTAGGGTAAATAAAAACCCAAGAAAGAAAAACCCAGCAATGGGAAGAAAAACCCGGAGAGGGGCAAAATACATTCCCACCCGGAGGATTAACTGGACAAAGCGCAAAGTATCCCGGATAGGCTTAATTTTACTGTTGCCCTGGCGAGCAAAATAGTCAATCGGTTCATAATGGACTAAATAACCATTAGTCAACATGGCTAGGGTAATCGTAGTGGTAAAACTAAAAGTATCGGGTAAGATATTAAAAAATCTTTCGACCACGCTCTTACGAAAAACCCGTAAGCCACTATTAAGATCTGGAATGCGACTATTGCTAATCCATTCGGCAAAACGGACAAGAAACCACTTAGGAATTTTGCGAATTGTTGGATAACTGACATTCGCACCAGTGCGCGCCCCGACCACCATATCGGCATTCTCTAGCAGGGCAACTAATTGGGGAATTCTTTCGTTAGGATAGGTTCCATCCCCATCCGTAATCACGATTGCCCCATATTTAGCCTGTCTAATTCCCGTTTTCAGTGCTGCACCATAGCCACGATTTCTGGGATGTTCGATTAACCTAAATGTCATCAATTCCTGAAGTTCTCGCAAGATTTCACCCGTTCGATCCTTAGAACCATCATTAACCACCACAATCTCATAGGTACAATTAGAGAGTTTTAGTTGTTCTTGGAGAAGTTTTAAAGTCGGAGTAATACCCTTTTCCTCATTATAGACGGGAATGACAATAGAAAAAGCAGCATTGTTTTCCTTTCTTGCTGAACTTGACGATAATTGACTCTCCAATTTTGCACTGCTTTCCATTATTTCCAGGTGGATTGTTATTGGTTGAACCTCTGATTATGATTGGTTTTTTCAGAGATAGCCTCGTCGGGGTTAACCATAACCATATGTAGTCAATGGCCATAGGCCATCAAGGTTAAGAAAATTTTTCCCTCAACCGCACGAACTTTTTGTGCCTAGTTAGTATATAAGTGTATATTGAACAGTTGTCAAGTCCTTCAAAAAAAATTAAGGAATAGATTCATGGTAGAAAAATTAGGCATCGATTATTTTGGCAAAAACCGCCCCCTGGCGAAACTTCACGGCAAGACCACCCTGCAAATGCGCCGCAAAATGTATGATTTTTTAGAGAATGCCGTGGATGGTGTGAGGGGAAAAAAATTTTTAGACCATGGTTCCACACCGGAAACCACCAGACAAGCGAGTAACTGCTTTATCCGCTGGTTGCTGGAAGATGATGCTAAGGTTTATGCCTGTTCTCCTGAAGAAATTAGCCATTTAGCGGCATTTTTCCCCGGATTACTTGTCCTTGATTGGCCTCCCACACCTTCCCAAGTAGAAGGAATTGACTATATCATCTCATCGGCGGTTATCGAACACGTCGGCAATGAACAATCGCAGATTGAATACGTCAGCAGCCTGCTGCGATTATGTCCCCGCTTATTTATCACTACTCCTAATCGCTACCACTGGCTAGAATTTCATACGCGCTTGCCCCTCTTCCACTGGCTGCCGAGAAGTTGGCATCGCGCTGTCTTAAACTTAATTGGGATGAAGTTTTGGGCTAGGGAAAAAAATCTGCGCTTGCTTGCGGAAGATGAATTTGCCCGTATTATTGAACAAGCTGCCCGAATTAATGGTTTAAAAGTTACTCTCCACTGGTATAAGCCGAAATTTCTGGGCTTAGTGTCTAATCTCTGCGTTTTAGTTCACTAAGGCTGTCACTCCTAAAACCACAAATCTATTCCTGGCCACAAACAGAAAATAAGTGATCACAAAAAGACGAAAAGAAAGGACTTTTTCCGATAATAAAGGGTAGGTTTAACTCTGCCCTTTGCTCCGCTTTCTTGGCACTGATTACTGATTAATGATACTAAATCCAGTTATTAAAAACTGATTATCTATTCCCTACTTTTGCCTTTTGCCTCTTGCATGAGTGCCTGTCCTGATATGTAGCCTATACTCAACGGATTTAGTATGATTAACCTCAGTTCGGGATAAGGGGGGAAGGAAAAGGCGGCGGCTAGTAAGCTGAACAATATATAACCATACCCTCGATAGTTCCAGTACTCCCAACTCCGGTGCAGTCTTAACGAGTAATTTAGGTAGTCAACAGCTTATTATTGGAGCAATGGGGTCAAATTCAGGACAAGACTTTAGCCAAAGAGGCAGGTAAATCGGCTAATTTTTCCACCACTGTCACCCCAGCTTCTTGAAAATGACGTAAGCTATCTTTTCTGGTATTCTTAGCGGCAACAGAGTAGGAAAGTTGGTTAGAAATAATTGTTTCTGTATCGCCGAAATTGGTTTCAATCGCTGCATTTAACCCCACAAGATAGGCAATCACCGGTTTTTCGATCGCCGAGGCAATATATTTGGCTGCCTCGATTTCGGCCTTTCCTCCCACCTGACTGACGAGGAGAATCGCCTCGGTATTTTCATCTTCCTCAAAAACCTGCAACCATTGGGACAAATTGGAGCCAATAATGCCGTCAGTCCCCAAATTTACCGCCATAGATTCACCATAACCGGCCGCTGTTAAAGTTTTCGCCACTTCATCCCCTATGCGATCGCCGCGGGTGATCAGACCGATTGTCCCCGATTGATAAAAATTCGGTTCGCAAATACCCAACCAAAGATAATTGGGAATAATTACACCTTGGCTGCCAGGTCCGAGAATTAATGTCCCAGTGGTACTAGCTATCTTTAATAATTCCACCAGATCCAAGGGGGGAACTCCGGGGGTGACGATAATTAATTGGGGGATGGCTGCTGCGATCGCTTCTAAGGCCGCATCTAGGACTTGATTGGGGGGAACTAAAATTAAACTGGTTTTGATTTCCCCTGCTTCAGCAACGGCCTCGGCCACTAGATCAAACACTGGTATCTCTGCGATTATCTCACCACCGTGGCCACTAGCCACTCCCGCTACTAAACAGGTTCCCTGAGCTTTCAATCGTGCCGCATAATATTTGCCTAGGGGTCGATCGATCCCTTGCATAATTATCTGATCTTTATCTGTCCATTTCATATATTAAGTGTTGGGGTGTTAGGGTGTTAGGGTGTTAGGGTGTTAGGGTGTTGGGGTGTTGGGGTGTTGGGGTATCAGTTGAAATTCCCCCATTCCCCCATTCCCCCATCTCCCCATTCTCCCATTTCCCTGCTAGGCTAATTTAATTGCTTCAGTGATTACCTCTTCTAAAGACTCTAACCAATGAAAGTTAACATCGGTTAAACTCTGACTGAGATCGATCGCTTGGTTGTCAGCTAGGACGCGAAAAATTATTTGTGGTAGGGTGGGATTGAGAAAAGATCGAGGTTGCAAGGTTTGTCTTTCCTGTCGGGTGGCCCGGATAGTTCGTTCGCCGCTGCCCCGGCTGGGTGATAATGGGCTATAACTGCGGTAGTAATTGCTAATAGTCTCGATCGCTTTTTGGCCAAAGTCGGGATAACTGATAATATCAACGATAACCACTTTTAAATCGGGCAGTAGTTGGAATTGTTGCAGACCGGCCTCTATTTGCTCGTTTAATTGCTCTAATTCTAGTCTTTCCTCCAGTATAAGCCAGGCCGCCAGTTTTGCTCCCTTGCTGGCTAAGGCATCCCAGACAGTGGACATCAAACCCTGGCCATTACTGATCACGGCTATTTGGCCAGTTTGATCAATTATCGACCAAGGAGATTGTAATTGGGGAGGGGTCAAGGCCAGAAGATCGAGATGTCTAGCTAAAGCGGCATCATTAACACTTATTTTGCCATCTAGGGCCATCACTTCCCCAGTTTCGTTGATACCCAGGGGATTAATCTCGATAATATCGAGATCTTTGCTGACAAAGAGACTATACATTTTTTCGAGAATTTGACTGATAGACTCGATCAAAGACCCTCTTAAACCCATAGATACGGCTAATTGCCGACAGAGATAGGGGGAAAATCTCTCTTCAATGACCACTTTTTGCATGGTTTCCAGTAAACTGTCCACATCCATCCCCCCTTGACTCGCACCCAGTAAAACTGGTCTTTGCAGATGATAATCGAGTAAAATGGCTAAAAATATCTCCTGTTGCGGATTATACCGGGCTTCTGCTAAGATTACCTCTGGATATTCTCCGGCGATCGGTAAATGAAAGATAGCATGGGCAGCAGCGATCGCATCAATGGTATTAGCGACAAATTTCACCCCTCCTGCTTTTCCCCGTCCTCCCGCTCGTACCTGGGACTTCAGCACGATAGGATAGGGAATGTTTAATCTTTTTAGTCCCCCCGGTTCGTAGATTGGTTGGGAAGGTAAAATGGGGATACCTACCTGAGCAAATATTTCCTTGGCTTGGTATTCGAGTAAATCCATAATTAGTTAATTGATAAAGTGGCAATTCTCTCTTTGCTCGTTTCGGTAGCTTGGGGACTATTAACTATCATAAGTTTGTGCAGTACCACAATGATAACAATAAGGTAAATTTTTATAAGTTAACTCATGGCAATGATGACATTCTACATATTGATAATAACCGCAATGGGGACAATGAGCATCTTGATTTTTAATCGTTTTAGCGCAGTTAATACATTGTGATTTTTGTACTCGTTTTGCTGCTTGAGACTTGGTATTAAAAACAAACTTTTGCAAAAATTTAATAATAGCAAAACCGAACAAAGGGATTAACAGAATATAAACATATTGAACTAAAAATACTAAACCTCCAAAGATAGCACCGATAATATCAAAAATGAATTGTGCAATAATACCAATTTGCAAAAATTCAAAAGCTTTGAAAATTAAAGGAATGAAGAAAATAACTAATAAATGCCAACTAATTAACGCTATTAAACCATAGCCGCGACTTTGGGCATACTGATTCACTAATAACGCAATAATTATTAATGGTGCTAAAAATAAAACCTGAAAACCTAATTGAATGCTAGGATACCAAAAAGACGCATTTTTATAACCAGCTTCCACATCATTAAATTTACTTTCATTTCTCATGAAAGCAAGTAAATTTTGACTCGATGGTTTTTGTAGTAGTTCATTTTTTAGCTTAACAATTTCTTCTTTGATTTTTGATATTTTTTTATTATTTTCCTCTAGTTTCTGTTTTGCCTCTTCCGCTTTTACCCGGTTTATCGAATTGTTGGCAGACTGTCCAGCAATTTTCTCTAATAGGGTAGAATCATATTGACTTCTAATAATTCTATTATTATTTTCTAGTATATTAATATTATCTTGTTTTGTTTGTATTTTACTTAATAAAGTTTTATTTTCTTTATTATTTAACTGATTTTTAATATCAGCGTATTGCAAACAAATTGGAGAAACTTTACCTAAATGTCCTATTTCTTCATCTTGATAATTATTTTTATAATCAACTAAAAAAGTTGTAATTAAATCATAATCTCTATCTGGACTATTATTTTTCTTGTAACTTTGCCATTCGCTGTAACAAGGATATACTTGTTGGGGGCTTAAATGCCACCTACTAATATCATCTAATCCTGTAAAAACATTAACTAAGATGAAAATATCAACAATTATTATTACCAATAAACTTACTTTATTTAATGGTTTATCATTAATCCTTCTTGATCTCCTGAAAAACTGATTCCACAAATTATTAAGTTTAGTAAACATAATCTACTCCTAAGTACAGGACAAAAAGGATGATATTTGGAAACTTCCCGCACTCTCCCCTACGAAGATTATTTTAGCAACAGCATCCGGTTCGCGGGTGATGGGGGAGAATATTTTTGGCTTACTCGATCGCAAAACTTAAAGTTAATTGTGTCATTATGGGGTTAGAGGCGAGACTTTTTTAGCTACCCACCTCTGTGAGTCTAGCAATCTTTCACTCTCTCTATTTCTATCTTTAGTTGGCTTATTTCTCATCTTTCTGAGGTAGGGTGGCCGATGTGTGATTTGGCTCATAGATAGGCATTGGGGGTGGTTCGGGTTTATGAGCAAGGTTATCTACAAGAGGAGCTTATGGATAAATTTATCGGTTTGAGTATGCTGATTTTTGGGTTTGTAATGATGGCCTTTAATCCAGCAGTTGGGGTGCTAGTGGCTCTTTTTGGGTTGATCGTGACTTGGAATAGCGAGAGAACTGTTTCTGTTCGATCACAGGACAGGGATAGGGTTCCTTGTCCTCATTGTGCTGAGTTAATTCAACCGAAAGCGAAGGTGTGCCGTTTCTGTGGGGCCAAGTTTAGATGACCCCTTGTCCTGAGTTTGGGATCGGTGGCAACCCGATCAGAGGTTTCTTCAGTTTTTTGTCACAATTGTTACATTTTTTCACAGATTCTAATTCGATCGGGTGATTTTTTTTGATAGGATTGAACCTATAATTTTACCATAAATAGTTCTTGTTCTCCATTAACCGTGCCAAACTAGGAACTGCGGACAAATCAAGATTTTTGGCGTTTCAATAGACCAAATAAACTAATAACTGGCAATTACTCGGAAATCTCAGTTATTTTTTGCTAAAATTCTCCTTTTTCCTGCATTTTCTTGCTTGGAAACAAACTTTTTTCCGCTTTCGTCTCTATCTTTAATTCGCTCCCACTAGGAAACTCAAGGGTAAGATGCTATATTTTCAAAAGCAGGGTCGTCATCATCCTCTGACCCTATTAACAATGCTTTTAAGTGCTTCTTTCGTTGTGGTCTCCCTTTCCTTGACTCCTGCGATCGCACGTCAATTCGCCCCAATTAACCCGATTAAACCGATTCCTTTGGGGAATGATCGATTAATTCCTGCTGGCACAGATATCCCTGTAAAATACGAGCAAGGGGAAAAAATTCTTTTAACCAAACAAGAAACTTTTTCTTTATCTCTGACCGTCACCGATAATATCAAAAATTCCCAAGGACAGACAATTATTCCCGATGGTAGTCAGATTATCGGAGAAATTAAACCCGATGGTCAAGGTTCCCGTTTTCTATCCCAAAAAATCTTTTTAAAAACCCGTCAACCCCAAGAAAAATCTATTGATGCTATTTCGACAGTTTTCACTCGTCTAGAAAGACTAATTAAGGGAGTTAACCCCGATAAAATTATTCAGGGTGCAGTCTTAGGAAAATCCGCCGCTTCTGTCCTCGCTTCCTTTACTTCTGACCAACCGATTAGCGAGGGATTATTACGAGGAGGAGGATTAGAAGTATTAGCAGGTTGGTTATTACGAGGAGAATCGGTGGAATTATTGTCAATTAACCCCAAGGAAGATTTAAAACTAACCCTTCGTTCTGATTTTACCGGTCAGTAACCTTAAAAAAATCTGGTGTGTTAGTTATTAATCTAACACACCAGCTATCGAGACTAAGCGGCGTTTTGCCGATACCATTCAATGGTTTTACGCAAACCTTCTTTAAATTCCATTTGGGCAACAAAACCGAATTTTTCCTGAGCGCGCGTTGTATCTAAACAGCGTCGCGGTTGACCATTCGGTTTATCTATTTCCCAAACAATTTCGCCATCGAAACCCATTAAATCACAGATTAATTCCACTAAATCCTTGATAGAAATCTCATAATTTGTACCAAGATTAACCGGGTCTGATTCATTATAGAATTGACTGGCCATGACAATGCCTCGCGCTGCATCGGTGGAGTAGAGAAACTCCCGGGTTGGACTACCATCTCCCCAGACAGGAAGTTGTTTATCCCCCCGTTGTTGTGCCTCATAAACCTTGCGAATTAAAGCAGGAATTACATGGGAACTACCCGGATCAAAATTATCCTCTGGTCCGTATAAATTCACTGGTAAAAGATAAATTCCGTTGAAACCATACTGCAAACGATAGGACTCTAATTGTACCAATAAAGCCTTTTTAGCGATACCATAAGGCGCATTGGTTTCTTCAGGATATCCTGACCATAAATCGTCTTCATGGAAAGGTACTGGAGTAAATTTTGGATAGGCACAAATTGTCCCCACACAGACAAATTTTTGCACTCCTGCTAGATAGGCAGCGTGAATTAATTGGGTTCCCATCATCAAATTATCATAGAATAATTCGGCGGGTTTTTCCCGATTAAGACCGATACCTCCCACATGGGCAGCCAAATGGATAATTAAATCTTCTTGGTTGGCTAAACGTTGACAGTTTTCCCAAACTCTTAAATCACAATCTTTAGACCGGGGAATTGTGATTTTTTCAGGATTTGCCCCCGCTGCAATTAACTGATTAACTACTTGCCGACCTAAAAATCCAGCCCCCCCGGTGACGACGATTCTCTGTTCGCTTAAATTCAGCATATTTTCACCTCTTTAATCCACAGTTGTCATCGAACGATTGCGAAGATAAGCCAAATCTTTTAATAACTGTTGGCTATCACCACCGTTATTAAGATTAATCCCCAAAGCCGCTAAATCCGCATCTACCATTAATTTTACCAGTCCCTCGAACGTCACCGACGGCTGCCAACCTAATTTCTCTCTGGCTTTTGTGGAATCTCCTATCAATAAATCTACTTCCGCTGGACGCAAATAACGTTGATCAAACTCCACATAATCCTGCCAATTTAAATTAACGTATTGGAAGGAAATATCGAGAAACTCCCGGATAGAATAGGTTTCATTGGTCGCCACCACATAATCATCTGGTTCTTCCTGTTGTAACATTAACCACATCGCCCGCACATAATCCTTAGCATAACCCCAATCCCGTTTAGAATCGAGATTTCCTAGATAGAGTTTTTTCTGTTGTCCAGCAATAATTCGGGCCAAAGCGCGGGTAATTTTGCGCGTGACAAAAGTTTCTCCCCGACGGGGGGATTCATGGTTAAATAAAATGCCGTTACAGGCAAATAAGTCGTAGGATTCCCGATAGTTGACCGTTTGCCAGTGACCGTAAACTTTCGCACAAGCGTAGGGACTGCGGGGATAAAATGGTGTGGTTTCTTTTTGGGGAACTTCCATGACTTTCCCGAACATTTCCGAGGAACCTGCTTGATAGAAACGCACTTCGATGCCGGTTCTTTTTTGGTAATCCCGAATTGCTTCTAGTAATCTCAAAACTCCCACCCCCACAGCATCAACGGTGTATTCTGGGGCATCAAAACTAACTCGCACATGGGATTGTGCGCCTAAATTATAGACTTCTACCGGTTGCACTTGTTCAAGGATACGCCGCAGGGTCGTCCCGTCGGTGAGGTCGCCATAATGAAGAAATAATTTAGCATCTGGCTGGTGGGGGTCAATGTAGATATGATCGATGCGATCGGTGTTAAAGGTTGAGGTACGACGGATGATACCGTGGACTTCATAGCCTTTTTCTAATAATAATTCGCTCAGATAGGAACCATCTTGACCAGTGATGCCGGTAATTAGGGCGCGTTTCGGTTGAGTCATCAGTAATTTACCTAATGGGAAAGAATAAAGACCAGGGCAGGGTCTGACTGCTTATAGCACACTTTAGCCCCTCAGGACAAGTTTGGCTAGGTTGACCGGGGACAAAAAGATGAATTGATTTTTTATCCGGGCTGCATAGATTCTAAATGGTTCTGACAATTTTCTCGGAATTTTCTGACTTGAAATTCCTTGACTTTGGTTAATTGATAATTATCTTTTCCCATGGCTAGGGAAAATTTGGCTTCGGTCTCATCAAGTAAATTTTTGGAGATAGCTTTCCACTGTTCTTCTGTTTGCCAATGGACAACGATAATTAATTCTTCCTCGATGGCGGGATTAATCCAAAGCTCCTTACCTAAAAAACCTGGTTGTTTTGCTAAAAACTTTGTCCAAATTTCTTGATCTTTTTGGATAAATTTTTCCCTCGCTTCGGGGTTAACTTGAAATTCTAACCACTCAATGACCATAGTAATTATCTCCTATTTTTTGGCTTTCATCAAGAATTCTTCTGTGAGTTTCATAAAAGCTTTGGAACCACTAGAAGAAGGCATGGCTGCTACCGCAGGCACGAACATATCCACAGCTTTAGCTACATTAACATCCATAGGAATCGCATTAGCAAAAATTTGATGGGCTTGAAAATCCTGTTGTACCCGGCGCATGACTTGATTATAGTAGCGACTGAGTAGGCCACCACCGGAAAGAATAAAAACTATACCGAGTAAACCGGGGTTAATCGGGTCAGTTTCTTGATGACTAGCTTTCAGTTTAACTATTCTTCTTTCTAATAGCTGAATGCCGACAATTGATAAAGGTTCGGGACGGGCAGGTAGTAAATAAAAATGACTGCTACATAGACCACTACGAGTTAAAAGATTATACCCTGGAGCGCAGTCCATGATAATATAATCATAACGGTCTTGAATCGGATCAAGAATTTTTTGAATTAGGATTCTTTCTAGGTTATTCCAAGCATGATCAAAGCCTAAATTTTCCTGTAAAATTGCTTGATGGTGCAGGGTTTCTGAGACGATATATTCATCATAAAGTTCGATGTCTCCCGGCAGTAAATCTAAGCCTTGAATTTCACAGACTGAAGGGACAATAATATCATCAATAGTTAATTTATTGTAGGGATTGGGTTTGATAATTGCTTCTAATAAATAGCTTAAAGTGCGTTTTTTGCGACGCAGTTGAGCGAATTCGTGGGGGGACATTAAACTAAGAGTCGCACTGATTTGAGCGTCTAAATCGAGGACAAGGACTCGTTTTTGCTGAAATTTAGCTAAACAGGTGGCAAGGTTGACGGTAAGGGTAGTTTTTCCTACTCCTCCTTTCATATTAACGGTGCTGATGACAGTGGCCATTATGGGAGTTCCTTTCTAGTTAACCGATGGAATATCTCGACGTAAAACCTGCCCGTTGGGAGCCATAATTAAAGGAGGTAAACTGGTAATATTGATCGCCTCTTGGGTTTTCATGTCGTAGGTGGTGTAAACTGTTTCCTGTTGATGGGGATTAATATCGACAATTGTTAAGGTTTTTCTAGGTGCTTGTTCACTGTTCAATAACCGTCGCGGTCCACTGCCTAAGGCTCCTGCGTGTAATAATTGTAATTGCCCCCGTTTACCTGGATAGTAAGCGTGAGCGTGGCCACTAATATAAGTATGCACCTGATGGCCCTCTAAAAACGCTCTTAATTGCTCGGCATCGGCTAAATAATCCCCCGGTCGATTTCTGCCCACGGCAATACCGTAGAGGGGTAAATGACCGATTACTAGCCGCATTTTAGCATTTTTAGCGTCGCTACTACTCAAGTTTTTTGCTGCCCAATTTAGTTGTTGCCCAGAGATTAAATGAGTGGAGGCATCCCAAACTAGATAGAATATACCATTTTGAGTGAAAGTATAATAAAAAGGAAAGCCAGTTTTATCGATAAAATTTAAACTTGTATTATGTTGGGGGTTTTGCCAATAATCTTGGGCTAATTTTCTCTCTTTAGCATAGATAAATTTTCCCGCCGATAAAGCTCCAGAAGCGTCATGATTACCGATGGTAAAAGCAAAAGGTATTTTAGCAGCTCGTAGGGGCGCGGCGATATGGTGATCAAAGGCTGACCACATGGCCTTAATTGCTGCCTCTGTCAAGCTGCTTTTTTGTCCTGCCACCATGTCGCCACCACAGAGGACGAGATCGGGTTTATTATTGATAATTAAGGGGATAGCTCGAGCGATTTCGGGATCGTAAGTAGTGGAACCGTATTGACTATTAAGGTCACTAATCACAATTATCTTGACTTTTTTCGCTTTTTGTGCTTGTTTAACAGCCGACTCAGGGGTATTTTGGGAAGTAACGGGCTGTAAAATTTGATGAGCGCAAGCTACCAAGCCAAAACCGCCTAAACTGCCACTAATCAGCAAAAATTTACGGCGTTGCATAGGATATCAATCTCGTCTTTAATTGAGGTCACGTCAGTTAGTGTAGCAATTTTTGTCCCTTCGATCGCTTTTTTGTTGATCATCCCAATTAACTATCAGGAGATAACTTGACAATTCTCTTAACTTCTTTTGCGCCTTGGTTATGTCATCACCAGAGTAATTCTTCCGATGATTTGTTAGTATCCATTCAAGATAATTATGCAAAAAAGCTTTTATTTTTGCGTCAACTTCCCGTTAATACCCATCGAGCCAGTGAACGAGTTATCAAAGCTATTCAAGACAAAAAAACCGATTTAGTTATTTGTTGTGGCATGGCAGAAAGTCGTTATCGTTTAAGTTTAGAATCTCAGGCTAGGAGTAGCACAAAAAAGTTATTGACACCAATTCCTCTCCAGGATTTGGTCAAAGAGCTTGCCTATACCTACATCAGCGATAATGCCGGTCAGTTTGTCTGCGAAGAATTATATTTTCAAGTCTTAAAACATCATCCGAGGTCCCTATTCGTTCATGTGCCGCTCTTAACTGACAAAAATTTTGCCATTATTCAAAGGGATTTTCAAAAAATTATCAGTAAGTAGTCAGGCAAAATTAATTTTCCAAGCTTAATGAACTGGAATTTTTTAAGGCCGATAAATTAGCATTACCGGTACAGAATAAAGCAATTTCTAATTCAGCAATCAAAAAAGTCACCAACTCATCTACCGCCGCCTCCGATGCCACGGCCGCGATGAGAAAAGGCCGGGCTAAACCGCCTAAATCAGCCCCTAAAGCGATAGCTTTGCCAATATCGACCCCATTTTTCAAACCCCCGGAAGCGATGAGCGGAATAGTAGAATTAATCGCCCGGATAGAGGTAATACAATCGGCTGTGGGTAAACCCCAATCGGCAAAAACTTGACCTAAATGACGCTGTTTTTTGTCTTTTGCCCTTTGACTTTCCACCTTTGCCCAAGAAGTACCGCCAGCCCCCGCCACATCAATCGCCGCCACCCCGGCCTCTATTAACTTTTCAGCCATTGCCCCGGAGATGCCGTTACCCACTTCCTTGGCCACCACAGGAACGGGCAATTTAGAGCAGACGAGGGCGATTTTGTCAAGGAGTCCTCGAAAATTTTTATCGCCTCCCGATTGTACCCATTCTTGCAGGGGATTAAGATGAAGAATCAGGGCATCAGCCTCTAATAAATCAACTAATTTCAGGCATTCTTCCACACCACAGCCATAATTTAACTGGACTGCCCCTAAATTAGCCAAAAGTAGGATATCGGGGGCGAGATGGCGAACGGAAAAAGTGGCGGCTAATTCCGGCTGTTCGAGGGCGATACGTTGGGACCCAACCCCCATCGCTAAACGGTAACGTTGGGCGACGGTTGCCAGTCGGGTATTGACTATACTTTGCACGGCTACAACTTGCATTTTTTACTCAAGGACAATAATATAGTTTAAGATTCATAATTAGAAGCAAAGCACTCATTAAAAACATGATTAACCTAGAATTCACAGAAGA
>SFBL01000003.1 GCA_007095785.1 Microcystis aeruginosa Ma_SC_T_19800800_S464 | reverse complement strand
GGGTATAAGTAACCGATGATTGAACAGTATCTGTACCTTGGTTGGCATTTTCTGTAATCGTATCGGTAGTAGTATCAACTTGATAAGTATCATTCCCTAAACCACCGATTAGGGTATCATTCCCCGCACCTCCTATGAGGGTATTGTTACTACTATTACCAGTAATAATATTATTTAATGCGTTACCAGTTCCGTTAATGGCTGTCGTACCAGTTAGGGTGAGGTTTTCTAGGTTGTTTCCGAGGGTATAAGTTACGGAAGATTCAACTGTGTCTGTACCTTGGTTGGCGTTTTCGGTGATGGTATCGGTAGTAGTATCAATTTGATAGGTGTCATTTCCTAAACCACCGATTAGGGTATCGATTCCGGCTCCTCCATTGAGGGTATCATTCCCAACACCTCCTGTGAGGATATCATTGCCATCTTTTCCTTCAAGATATTCATCGGCTGCTGTGCCTACAAGATTGTTATCTTTATTGTCACCAGTAATTTTACTAACAACAATACCATTATAGCTAACAATGTTGCTGAGAGATTGCCAATTAAATTCAGAGACATTTTCTAAGGCATTTTTCACCTCTTGGTCTGATTTCCAAATTGAGACGACACCTTTTAAGTTATTAACCCAGGCTTTTAAACCATTTGGCTCTAAGGCAATAATTTGGCCAGATTGAACACTATTACTAATATCCTGCCAAGATAACTTAATATTTTGTTCGAGATAGGTTTGCCAGGTTGTCTCATTTTTCCACAAATCGATAACCTTATTAGTTGCAGTTAACCAAGCTTGCGGATCATTGTTATTTTTGACTTGATTGATTAGATCATTAGTTTGTTGCAGTTTGGTTGTTTGTTGGGAGTTCAATGTAACTGTTGCTGACCAAATATTGAGGATATTTTGTAAGGCACTCCCCCAGCTTTGAACAGTATTATCTTTAATTGCTTGAGCAATATTTTGACCAGATTTAACGCTTGCTTCTATATTTTTCCAGTCAATTTTATATTGATCTTTAAGAATCTGGCGTAATTCAGTATCTTTTTGCCAAATGTCTAAGATAGCGTTACTCGATTTAATCCATTGGTCAGTTGTATTAGACTCAATAGCCTTGAAAATAATTTCACCAGATTTGGCAATTGCTTTTACTTGTGACCATGACAATCCGATGGCCTTTTCTAGTTTTTGTTGAATCGTAACTTCTACACCATCTACTGTTTTCTCAATTGCTGCTTCAACTGTCGCTGCCTTATCTTGTTGTGCTAAGGTATCTTCAGCTTTAAAGATGCCTTCTACTTCGCTCCAAATAACTTTGCCAGCATCAGTAACTTTTTTGCGTAAAATAGGATCATCTTTCCAAAGTTTATAAACATCTTTTACGCCTTTCAGCCAATCTTTATAACTATCACTAGCGGCGGCTTCATCAACTATTTGTTTAACTTTATCATAAGTATGATAAAGCGCATCACTCGCCTGTCCAATTTTATCAAGTTGCTCCCAGTTTAAGCCAGTTAAACTTTCCAGATTTTTATTTAATTTTTGATCGCTAACCCAGAAATTAATCGTTTGTTTAAGGGCATTTCGCCACGCTTCATAAGTTTTTTGATCAATCGCTGTATTAATGGTTTTACCCACTGCTACCAAATCTTTAAGTCCTTGCCAATCTAATCCGGTCAAGTTTTTGACTTTATTTTTAAGAGTAGCATCTTTTTCCCATAAGGTTAAAGTCTGATCTGCCGCTTGCAACCAACTGGCGGTATCTCCCTTTTTATCCGCTTTGCGAATGGCTTCATAAGTGCTTCCGATGCGGGTAAGTTGTTCCCACTTTAATTCTGTTGTAGTCTCAATTTTTTGTTGGAGGGTGGCATCGTCAACCCAAATATTTAAGGTAGTTTTAAGGGCATCTCGCCAATTAGTAAATTTGCCGTCTTCAATGGCGGTAGCAATCGCCTGTCCTGAATTAATAACTTGTTTGAAGTCTTCCCATTTTACTCCTGTGATTCCTCCCAGTTTATTGCGTAAAGCGGTGGCATCTTTGGCGACTCCTAACAGTTCATCAACTGCTTTTACCCAACTTGCTGTATCATTTTTTTGGTTGGCAAGATTGATAATTTGCTTGACTTTATTGTTATCAAAAGAGTTTTCTTTTAATGCCCAATCAAGCGTAGTTTTGAGGGCATCAACCCAACTATTAATGCTGGATTGATCAACAGCAGTTGCTACGGTTTGTCCAATGGCAACCAGTTGTTTAAATTCTGTCCATTCCAGTTTGGCTTTGTCTTTTAACTGTTTTTGTAAGCTGGCATTTTTTTCCCAGATATTTAAGAGTTTATCGGTGGCATTTACCCAATTTTCGGTGTTGCCATCTCGAATTGCAGGGATGACAGTATCTATCGTCTGGGCAATATCTGTTAAATCTTGCCAGTCTAAGCTTAAGTTACTAACCAGTTTCTGATTGAGAGTTTTGTCATCAATCCAAACGTTAGCTATTTGGTTCAAGGAGGCAGAAATATCGGCAATATTTTTGGTTTTAATAGCTACCCTGAGAGATTGTGATGCTTTTGTCAGTGTCTCAAAGTCATCCCAGGTTAATCCGGTTAAGTCTTGCAGGGCTTTCCTTCCCTGTTGTTCAGCTTCTGAGGCGAAATCTTCATCAATAATCTTAATCGTGCCGCCAATGGCTTTTACCAAATCACTCCAATCTTCATTCTTAATCGCATTGTAGGCATTACCGCCCAAATCAATAATCTTGTTAAGCTTCTCCCAGCCCAGCCCAGTTAATTTTTCTAATTGCTGTTTGGCTACTTCTTCTAACCCCAAGCTAAAGTTTTTACTGATTGTTCCTAATGCTTGTCCAAGGGCTTGAATACCTTTTAAAACATCCCCATTTTCAATGGCTTGAATACCACTGTGAACTACTGTTGAAATCTGGGAAGCTGTGATTAAAAGAGTTTTTGCATCTGAGACTTTAGATAAATCGCTCAAATCAATTCCATCTGCTGCGATTGCCCCTACTCCTTGAATGGCACTGAGTAAAACAGCGATAGAGTCTCCCCCTTTATAGGCAACATAAGCACTATTAATTGAGGTTTTGAGGGCAGTTACTGTTTGCGGCGAAAGCCCTGCTATATCTCCTAAACTGCCAGCCAGGGATAAACCGGCTCGAAAAATAGCGGTTGACCAATCTCCATTATAGGCGGCTTGCAAGACGCTCAGGGATGTGTTGATGGTATTAAGAGTTGCGGTAATCGAAGAAATTGTTCCGGCTGATAACCCTAAAGCGGCGTTGATTCCTAATGATGCGCCAGCGGTGAGGACTGCTGAAGCGGCACTAATAACTAGGGTAACAGTACCAATAATTTCATTGACAAAAGCTTTCTTTCTGGCTTTCCTTTCCTGAATCCTTCCTTGAATAATCTGTTCAAGAATCGTTTTCGATTGTTTGGCTAATTCGCTGGATAAATCAACTGCACCTTTGGCATAACCAATTTGATAGAGAATCTCTAAATTTTTCGCATTAATTAAGGCTTTTTCTTGATCGGATACTTGACCATTTTTAATCTCATCATAGAGAGATTTAGTCGCGCTTTTAAGGTTAGTTTCCGATTGTTTGAGTAAGGCTATATATTTCTGTTCTTCTTGATCTAATTTGGCAACTTCAGCGTTTAGTTTATTAGATTGATCAACTAAAGCGGTGGCAGTTTTGAGCAAGTTATCCTGAATGGTTTTGGCTTCTTTACCTTGTAAAGCTGTGTGAATATCCTGGGTAGTTGCGGTTAATAAGGTTTTGATGTCTTGGGGTAAGTTAGGTTGGCGCTGTTTGAGGGCATCTAAATCAGCTAAGATGCCAGCGAGTTGTCCTTTATAGTCAGCTTGGGTGATGATATTTTCAATGGGGTTAATGCCTAAATCGGTGCGGAGGTTGTTAATCGCTTGCTGTAGAGCTTCTTCGGTATTAAGTTGGTTGAGTTGTTCAAGTTTAGTAACAGCAATTTGACGGTCTCTTTGAATATCTAACCGTTGTTTTTCTAACTGTGCAGCAACGGCATCATCAATCAATTGACCGCGTTTTTCGGCGATTTCCTGTTCTAATTGTGCCTGTGCCAAATTGAATTTTTCAACGGAAAGGACTTGCAATAAAGTTTGATTTGTCCAGTCTTTGAGTTGGGACAGGGCATCAATGCGAAATTCGGCAACAGCAATTTCTTGTTTATGGGCCTCAATCGCTTCTTGAGAGTTGCCAATACTTTGCTGAAGTTGTGCCAATTCTTGGGTGGCGAGGGCTTTTTGTCCGTCTAAGAGGGTAATTTGACTTTCGGCGGCTTGACGGAGGGCGGTAAACTGGCTGGCTTGTTGTTGTGCCTGTTGTTGTAATTGCCGATATTCCTGCATTTGGGCATAATATTTGTCGGCTAACAGTAAATCTTCCGGGCGGGCGATTCCTCCCGAACAACCGCCCCCTTTATCGCTGGCTAAGTCTCGATAGTCTTTGTAATAGAGTTCGGCAGCCGTAGCCATGTTGTTGGCGTTGGCAACTTCGAGGAGTTTGGCGGCTTCTTGGCTTCCGGCATCGTTGGCTTGTTTAAGGATGGTGAGGAGTTGGCTTTCGATGCCGTTGAGGGTTTGGCGTTTAGTAGTTGCTTGAAGGGTGTAGTTTTTTTCGAGTTCGGTGGCTTCTAGTAGTCCTTTGAGTGCCTGTTGTTTGTCTTTGATGGCGGAGAGATATTTGTCGTTTTGCAGCAAGAGGGAGGCTTGCAGGTCTTCCATGACTGCGGTAAGGGCCTGGCTGCTGGCTTCGGCTTGTTCGGCGAGTTTTTGGACTTCGGCGAGGGTTTTCCTGGTATCTGTGAGTTGTTGTTCGAGGGTGCTGGTGTCTTTGTCGGGACTGGCGAGGGTCGCATCGAGGAGTTGATACTCGGTGAGGAGTACCTGTTCTTGGGTTGAGAGGAGGGTCTGTTTTTGGGTGAGGGTGGCTTGTTGGGCGGTGAGGACGGTTTGTTTTTGGGTGAGGAGTTGGATGGATTGGTCTAATTGGGCTTTTTTGGTGAGGTTTTCCTCGCCCCCATTATCAAGGGAGGTTGGGGGGATCAAATCCCGCTGGGTTTGCAGTTGAGTGATGAGGGTTTGGGTTTGGGTGAGTTCGTCAGCGAGGTAAGTGGTTTGTTGGATTGCCCAATTTTTGGCGGCGGTGATGTCTTGTTGCAGAAGTTGGGTTTGGGTTTGCAGTTCGGCGCGTTTTTGCAGGACGCTGTTGAGGGCGTTTAGGTAGTTGTCTTTGCTGGTTTGATATTCGCTGGTTTCTTTTTGGACGTTGGTGGTGGCGGTGGCTGCGTCTTGGGTTGCCTGTTGCAGTTGGGTTTGCAGGATGGGGAGGAGTTTTTCCCAGTCGTTTATTTGGGCGATTTTATCTTCGCTGAGTTTTCTTTCGGCTTCGAGTTGTTGCAGGAGGTGGATAAATTCGGTTTGGCTGAGGGCGGCTTCATTGGCGACGGTGTTGGCTTTGTTCCATTGGTCGAGGATGGTGGTGGTGGTGTCTTTGTTGAGGGTGTCGGTTTGGACTCCTTTGAGGAGTTGGTCGGCGTGTTGTCGGAGGGCGGTGGCTTGTTTGGTGTAGGTGTCCCAGATTATCCAGTTGTGGTCAACGTGGGTGATAGCTGTCCATTCAGTTTTACTTTTAAATAGTCCGCGTTTTTTATAGCTACGCCATTCTGTCCAAGTGGGTCCTTGTTTGCGGCTTTGTTCCCAATAGAAGGCGGATTTTTCTTGATACCAATCAGCTTGAGAAATGGAAGCGGCGGCTTCGGCTTGTTTTTGGCTGATGCTGTTTTTGAGTTGGTCAATTTGTTGTTGGGTTTGGGTTTGTTGGTCGTTGATTTGTTGTTGGAGGGTGGCGAGGGTAGCTGTGTTATTGAGTTCGGGGTAGTATTTATTGCGAATTTCATCGGTAGAAGGATGATATATTGAGCCAATAATTCCTATCGAATTACTTCTTTGAATTACAACATCATTTGTTCCATCATTGTTGAAATCTCCAATATAATGTCTATCAGTACCATCCATCAACCAACCACCTACCCAGTTATTAATGACAGTTTTACTGGTTAGATATTGACCTGTTACATCATAAGAAAGTACCCCGATCCAATTACTTCTTTGAACTAGAATATCATCTCTACCATCTCCATCAAAATCTCCAATGTAGTGACGATCAGTACC
>SFBL01000029.1 GCA_007095785.1 Microcystis aeruginosa Ma_SC_T_19800800_S464 | reverse complement strand
CCAATCAACTTGGCTAGTTCTCTTTGAGATAATTTCTGTTCTTGTTGTAGTTGATAAAGATGATTACGCTGGTCTATGCTAAGATGTGAGTAGTTCATTAGTTTGTCTGTTTGTTTTGAGCAATATCCGACTTTAACTGATGAGCTTTCCTCTGTCAAGCTTTTCAGGTGATGCACTTCAGACTTGAATCGGCGTGTCAATAACTTCATTGACTTATGTTCTTTTTAAAAGCTATTTATTTTATGCCTTTTAGTTGCTACATTCACTGAGTAATACATTGCTAAGTTGAATTGGTGAACTATATGTAGTTCCTGAAAAAACCTCACTTCTCATAAATTCGTATTTTTCAGGACTATAAAATGATAGCTTCTCAGTATCTCGAACATAAGTCATGTATGTTTCGGCAAAGTCCTCATAAACATTCGTTTGAGCATAATCAGAGACAAAACCAGTTCCATCTTGAGCAAAAGTTTCCCAACTTTGCTCATTTAATTGATTCCATTTTTCAGCAACTTCAGGTCGCTGTGTCATGATATTTTCGTGAACATTGTGACCGACTTCATGAGTTACTGTTTCCAGAATTTCTCCTGCACCTTCAAACCTTTCTACCGGGCCCCAAATACAAATCTCATTAGTCGTACAGTTAAAAGTTCCTAAAGCGTTAGGATACTTGTCACTACACTCAGATTTATATTCAATACTAGGGCAGTTTTCTAAGTGAGATGGGGGTAAAGTTTCTCGTAAATAGTTACCTACTTCTTGATTACTCAATAATCCACTAGCTTCAAATTTGCCAACTTCCGTATAGTTAACTAATTCAATAGCTCCTAAACCAGTTTCAGAAGGGGTTTCCATTCCTTCTTGACCAAAGGATTCAAAGGTACTCATTGTATTACCCCCTCTTGCTCTTTTAATAACCCGAAAACTCGCTGACCATCAAAAGTATAGCGACTGACTGCATCAGCCATGGCTTGTAAGAATTTTTCATCTTCAGGTTTGACTGTAATTCGCTCATCTACGATGATAGAATGCCCTGATTCTTCTACTTGTTTTCCTATTCGGAGCGGAAATCCTTCCCTTTTTCCTTTTTCTATGAGAGATTGAAGTTTGGCTTCAAATCGAGAATCTAAAACCTCTAAGGTGAGTTTATCTGGTGATTCCCAAATAATTCTACCTAATGGTTGTCTTTGAATGTTAACAATTTCTAACACTTTCATAAAGTTGCCTCTTTTTCTAATAAGTTTTTATCCGTATTAACTCTAAGTTTTTGACTAATTTCTCTCAAATTTTGAGTATAAATTTTAAGTTTTTGAGCATCCGCATTCAGCAAAGCATTTTCTATATTTTGAGTAGCAGACTCAGCTTTTAAAATCATATCCATTAGATGATGAGAAACATTTTGTAGTTTAGTCATGCCTATACTATTTAGCTTTCTGCCTAAAATTGGGAAACTTGTCAATAAGGGGACAATTATTTCTAGGACACTATTTAATGATTGAAGATGACTAATAGTTAATGACTCAAATACATGAAAAGTTTTTGTTAATTCAATAGCAGTCTCCTGAGCTAAATCAATAGATTCCTGACTTTTTTCGATTAATTGAGATACTTCTTTTAAACCTTTTAACTGAGCGTAGATAAAAAATCCAAAACAAGAAACAGTTAACAAAATACCAACATTAAACAACCAATCGTTGACAAAGTGTCCAATCAAGATCATCACAATACTAACAGACATACAGACTAAACTCAAGTTACCAATTCGATAAACATCGGTTAATGAATTAGTCAGATTGTCAGAAAACTTTTTAAAACTTAAGTTTGATGTCATAATTATACCTTACCTTATAATATTTTTTATCCACACAGATAAATTTGTTAATTATGTATGGGCAATTTTTTCAATTTGAGAAAAAATTGTTTGACGAAATTCACCTTTAGCATACATTCCCCACCCTGCTGTAAGAAGCATAGGCCACGCTATAAACCAAGCTACTCCTAGACTTACTAATTGGTTACGAATGTCACCATTATCAACAAGAACAAGGAGTGAATTATCGGCTTTGCTGAATTTAATTTTATATGCAAACACCAACCCTGATAATTGGCGGAAAAAACCAGTTTTTTGGACTTCTAATACATAATGATCTTTGTCCTCCCACTGTTTATGATGTAAGGCAAAGCCATGCTCTTCCAGTAGCCAATCAGATAATTTAGCAGCTATTGTCTCCAATTCTTCTAAATTAATATGTCTGCTAATCTCAATAGTGCGACTATCAATACCCATAACGATTATTCTCCTTTCTTAATAAAAATGTTCAATGTTTGTTTTTAGCAAGATAAATTCCTCAATGATTGATAAATATTGTTTATTAACTCCAATTTCCCCCTTCTTTGGGATTATCTATTTTGACAACAAAAGAAAGGTTTTCTTGATCTAACGTTTGATAAAAAGAAGCCATACTATCGGGATCTAAATGAGTTTTGCTCATCTCTTTTTCACAAAAAGGGCATCTAAATGTAGTTTCTCCCCAATAAGAACTTCTACTCGCTCCAAATCTAGAGTATCCAGAATCTTTGTCTTGTCGATTACTTAAAAAACAGGCATGACAAATCGGCTGATGACAACATCTTGTCATATAATTAGTTCTTGTCTTCTCGCAATGGTTACATACAGATGCAGTTTTTAAGTCTTCTAATTTTTGGGTAGCAGAAGTCAAGGCAAAATTAATTAATAATCCACCCATTTTTTTTGCTAAATCATTTCTTTGATCTTTGTCCATGTTATTACTCCTTGAAATAATTATAGATGTGAGGTATTGACAGATTACAATTTCAAAACCTGTACCCAAGCTGCCATATCGTCTTGTTCACCACAAACTATTGCTTGTCCAGGGCGTAAATGATTAATAATTGCACTCTGTTCTGGGGTCAAAGTCATACAAGAACCCATTGCGTCTCGGTCATCAGCAGCGACTAATCGGTGAACAATTTTAAGATTAGTATTCTTGATTGCATCAGGAACTAGACGAGCGGGAACTTGATCCGCAATTAATAATCCTTGTCCATAAGCGCGAATTTCAGATAGGATATTAGCAAACATTTCTGCTACTTTGCCTTGAGGATTAGCTTGTTCTGACATACCTGACGAGACTTTCAAGAGGAGACGATGGGCTTCTTCAATCACGGCTAGGTGACGCAAGCCTAAATTTTCTCGTTCTTTTTGGGATAGTAAATCATTTTGAATTTGTCGATATTCATAGAGAAATTGAAGGAGTATCGCCATCGCAAAAGCTTTATCAGCATCATCACCTAAATAAGATAGGTTAATAATAGCGGGGCGATCAAAGATTTCTGCCCAAGGAGTGGAAATTGGGCGGTCAAATAATTGTCCTTTCCAACCCCGACGTAAGCTTTGGATTCGAGTGGTTAAGGCGGCAGTCAAATTGGCTGTAACTCTTTCTTCGTAACCTTTTCCTTTGATTACGGGTTGAATCTGGTCGAGGAGTTGAGTTAAAGTAGGTCGAGGTGTACCAAAAGCAGGAAGTTTGTCATCTAGCCAGTTTTGTGGACGGGTATAAGCATAAAACAGGACATCTTCTAGTAGTACAGGTAGGATTTCCTGCATGGGAAAAGAAGCGTTGAGGATGGATTTAAGGCGATCGATATGGGGTAAAACTTGGGGAGTGGAGTCTTCAGAAAGCCAAACAAGATCAAAAGGATTGAGAGTTAGTTGATTTTCTAGTTTTTGACCTCGCCAAGTTTGAACACCAGGCATATAAATGGCTATGCGGTTAGGGCTATTTTTGGGTAATTGAGCATTTAGATTCATTGCCCATTCCACATATTCATCTTTAGCAGGTTCAATAACTAAAAAGGGTATTTGTTGCTGATTTAATTCTGTTAATAATTTTCGACAAGTGGTAGATTTACCTGAGCCTGTAATGCCTGTTATTAAGCAATGTTTGGCTAAACTTGACAGAGAAATATTATATTTAAGAGATGTCGGTTCACCTCCCTCTAGTACATTTCCTAGCTCTATCGCTTTGCCTTCTACTATAGGGGGATTAAGACTAAAAGTAGCAGTGGGCATAACTTTTACACCTGGTACTTCATGGCGTGGTAAATTTATCAGTAAGGCTAATTCTTGGGTATTGAGAGGTGTGGTTAAACCATTAAATGCTTTTCCTAATGGGTGATCTAATCTTTGCTCTTGGTTGTTAGGATTAACCAGTGCTAAATCTAGTTGATCAAAGTTTTGTAAAGAATTTTTCGTCTTATTCCAAACTCGTTTTAAATCATGAATACGGATCGGCTCAAAAATGCTGTTTTCTCCACTTAACAAGGCTCGTAATTGGGTACTAGCTTGTTGCAGAATATCGGGTTTTTGGGCGAGTAAGTAAGCTCCTACATTCCAACAACCTAAAGCACGAGCTTGTTCAAAACGTTGCAGATATTTTTTTATTTGTGCTTCTGCTGCCTCGGCGTGAGCATTGATGTATTCTTCACCAAAACCCTGTGCTGAACTTAAATTAAAACCCTGACCTTCAGAACTACCAGTTTGTTTGTTTTTGGTAATAGTTTGTCCTTTAGTTTCTTGATATTTATTGCTCAGTAAAGGAGCAACATCCAATGCTGTATCTGCCACTAAGAAAGCCATTAAACCCATTGGGGGAAATAGTAATCCTAAGCCTAAACCTGCCAGAGCCGTAAGTAAAGCCTTATCAAAGGCAGAATCATCAACTTCCTCACGACTTGTGCTGAATGTATCACTAATAGATTCTCCGGTGCTTTCATTCCATTCTTTATTTATAGAAATGCCTTTAGTAAAGGTTTCATTAAAGTTAATTTTACTGAAAGAATGGACACGCCCCATCAGTTCTCGGAGTCCATAAATAATACCGTCAACTTGAGATTCAATCATCGGTTCAGCAATGACCATATACATAAAAGATGATCCTCGCATTCCTCTTAAAAGACGATCTAAACTTTGAGGGTAGCCCGGATTATCACCAGGTTTAAGAGATGGTATTCCAGTAATTGCTTGAGCGTAATGATATTTATTAAGTGGTTGAATAATATGGCTTTTTACTTCTGGGGAATCAGTATCAAGTTCCCGAAATTTTGTGCCTTGCCAATTTCCTTGTAAGAATTTGCCAATATTACTGATAAATTCTTCAGATGAACTATCCAAACTATCCTTACTACAAATTCCTAGATAAACCTGATTCTGACTGCCATCACTAGAGATAATAAAAACTAGATTATATTTTTCAGGATTGTGACAAGCAGAAAGAGCAGTTTGTAAGGCTGTAAAAGGTTGAGAAAGTGAGTCCACCAGAGAATTTCCCACCTGTTCTACTTTCAGAAAATAGGCATCTCCCATCAAAATTCCTTTGGGGGGCATCGGTTGAATGTATTTAGCCTCTGCTAACGGAATTTCAAGATATTGTCTCCCTAAACTAAAGAGAAGGGATTGAGACATTACATTAGCAGCAGCGATTTTAAAATCTAATTGATTTAATTGTTGTGAATCTTGAGAAGGAACAATGTCAGATGATCTCATGTCAATTACCTCTTGTTACTATCGTTGAGATTAAATTAAGGGATTAAGATTTTTACGGAGTCAGCTTGTTGTCTCACTTCCTTACTCAACCAATCTTTTACTGAGTTAGTAATTTCATCACTAAATGTTAGTGAATTTTTCGCCAGAGCTTCTTCTTCCTCTTTCTTAAGACCTTCCTCAACTTTTGCTTTCAAAGTTACTTTTAGGTCGCTAGTGATTTCTGAAATTTTTTTGTCGGAAACCCATCCACGCATCAATTTAGGAATATCCGAGTCTTTGATCATTTCTTCAGCAAAAGCCATACCAAAAATAGCAACAAAGAAACCAATAATTAGACCTATTCCTGTTGTAGCAAGAGCTAATGTTATGAATCCTACAACAATACCAATAATCCAGTTAACTATTGCTGTCATTGCGGTTGGATCGATAATAATCACATTTCCTGAACTTAGATTTTCAGCATGAGGATTGTAGTTTAGTGAAGGTGGAATCAGTTGATTCACTTTTAGTCCATATTTACTGCAAATAGAATTGGTTTTTTCATTCAGCTTTGGTTCAAGGTCTTGCTTTAGCCAATTTTGAATTGCTGTTGTAACAGCTTCTTTACCTTCCCTTCCTTTCAACCAAGCTTCCGATTTTGAGACAATTTTTGACTCAAGACCATTTAAGGTATAAATTCCATTACGATTACGCCAGTCAAACAGAACAGGTTTAATGACTTTATTAGATAAACCATTGATTAAATTTTCTGTTAATTTACTACGCAAAGAATCAATCTTGCCACTTACAATTTTGGGTAAGTCATTCTGTAAAAAATGCTCAACTTCTTCCGTAAAATGGATTGAATTAATACTTTTTTTCCCCCAACGTGCAAGACCCATAGCAATACAAAGACCGGGTTCCGTATCTTTTGTACATTTGCAATTAGAAAAAATCTTGTGGACAATTTCAGGAATAAAGTCCATTTTGGACGCACTTCCCGTTAGGACAATTGTATTTACCTTAATTCCTTTATTTTCTAATTTTTGTTTGGTTTCCATCAAGAAATAACGAAAATTGTCTTGCCAACTTTTTTGAAAATCAACACCTTTTAGAGAAAGCAAAATCTGCTTAGAATTTGGCAGACAATGATTCAAAGGTATGGTAACAATTCTTTCAATAATTTCCTTATAAACAATAGGCTCAAAAATACCCACTTTTTGAAGTGGTTCATTTCCTACCTGAACGGGATAATCAGCATCAGCATAGTTTATAGAATTACAAAAGTATTCTTCTTTAGCTCTACGACACTTAAATTCACAGCGATGTTTATATAAGGAAGCTGTCTGAAAAACATTTTCAATTTTTGCTTGATCTTTGTTTTGACTAAGACTGTAATCGAGAATAGCTTTATCAATCAAACCTGCGCCTAAATCAATGCCAAAATCATCATCTTCCTCATGTATTCCTGCTTTAATAAGAGTAAAATCGGTAGTAGATGAGCCAACATCAATAACTAATACATTACTTTTGATTTCTTCACCTGTTAACAAGTCACTCTCTTTTGATTGCATCAGCGCGGCAAAAGATTCTCTTGTTACACTCACTTCAGGTAGATGAGAAGATTGAAAAAGTTTTTGGTATTCAGCTATCTCTGCATTAGTCCATTCTGAAGGACAGCCGATAAAAAAATGATTTTGGTCGTCTTTTTTTAGTTGATCAGTTTGTAAGAGATGTTGATAAATTGCATTAACATAATCTATCATAACCTTCTGATAATTGGATTCAGAAGTCGGTCTTTTTTTGAAAGCAATTTGAAAATCAGTAACTTTGGCATTTAAAGCTTGTTCACCAAACAAAACCCCCTGTTCAGGATGGTAGGCTATCATTGTCGGTTGACAATTTTTTTTATGAAGTAGGAGTTGTTTGGGTTGAGGATTGTCGCCTAAAATCTTGCTTAATGCAGTTTCTCCATGTCCCAAATCAAAACCGATAATTTCAAGCTTTTTATTATTCATAGTAACCTCCGCTACTTTTTTGATTTCCTAAATTAATTGATTAAATACGATACAAAACGTAAGTTAAAATACACGAATTAAGTTCCAGAAAAGAACCCGTAATTGATTGCCCGAAATAAGTCACCTGTTTCTTTATACTTGTTCCATGCTCTATTTTTTGAGTGTCCAGTTGCGTTTCTAGTCCCCAGACTAACTTGTCTTGATAGAGAAGGAGATAAAAGCCCTGCTGATACAGCAGCAGCAAGGACTCCCATCTGTACAATAGCCGAACCCCCATAGATAACAGACCAAGCGATCGCATCTTGAGCTTTGCTTCTTTGAATAGCGGGGGTATGAACGGCTTGAGTTTTTTTGTGAGTTATCATTTCTTTTTGAGTAATAGAAGCAAGACCGACTCCAGCACCGATTCCAGCACCAACAACTGTACCAACAGAACCCGCTAAAGTTCCCGCAGCACCACCACTAATCGCACCAATGCCGATATGAATCATATCTTGATTAATTTTCTCTCCCCAACGAGCAAGACCCATAGCAATACAAAGACCAGGTTCAATATCTCTTGTACATTTGCAATTAGAAAAAATCTTGTGGACAATTTCAGGAATAAAGTCCATTTTGGAAGCACCACCAGTCAAAAGAATTGAACTAAGCTTAATTTCTTGCTTTTCTAGTTCCTCATTTATGTTGAATATAAAATTATGAAACGAATCAATCCAACTCTGATTTCCCAATTCGGGTAGGGGTTGATTGAGAATCTTCTCCATGATAGATTTATAAACTATTGGTTCAAAAATTCCAATATCAATGCCAAGATAACGGATTTTTTCCCCGCTAAATTCCTCAGAGTCCTCATCTTCGTAGCGATGAGGATCAGAAAAGTATTCTTCTTTAGCCCGACGACACTTAGATTCACAGCGTTCTCTCCAAAAAGGTGCTGTTTTAAAAGCCTTTTCAATCGCCTCCCGATCTTCGTTTTGACTTAGACTGTAATCCAGAATAGCTTTATCAATAAGAGATGCGTCTAAGTCAATGCCAAAATCACCATCTTCGTCATGTATTCCTGCTTTAACAAGAATACAAGCTGTCGTTGATAAACCAACATTAATAACTAACACATTCCCTTTGATTTCTTCACCTGTTAACAAGTCACTCCCTCTTGCTTGCATCAGAGCCGCAAAACCTTCCTTAATTACTGTCACTCTAGGTAGATTAGAAGATTCTAAAAGTTTTTGGTATTCAGCTACCTCTGCATCAGTCCATTCTGACGGACAGCTTATAAAAAAATGATTTTGGTCGTCTTTTTGAAGTTGCTCAGTTTGTAAGAGATATTGATAAATTGCGTTAACATAATCTCTCATGACTTTCTGATAATTGGGATCAGAAGTTGGATGTTTTTTGAAAGGGATTTGAAAATCAGTAGCCCTTATATTTAAAGCTTGTTCACCAAATAAAACTCCCTGTTCAGGATGATAGGCTATCATTGTTGGCTGACAATCTTTTTTGTGAAGTAGTAGATTTCTCGGATAAGGATAAGGATCATCACCCTTAATTTTGGCTAAGGATGTTGTTTCATTGCCTAAATGAAACCCGATAATTTCAACATGATTATTACTCATTACTTCCCTCCTCTCTTTATTAGAAGTGTTTAAGATATTTAGTTAATTACTTGAACTTTGTGTAGGAGTAGGTTCAATAACTCGCCCTTGTAAAATCACTTCATCTCCTTTAACAAAAGCAGGTTTCATGGTTACATACTCTGGTGAATCTGGCTCTAAACTTGGCTCAAATTCAAACATTGCCCAATCTTGACTAGAGGGTTCACCCTTCGGTTGATAAACCCGTGCTTCCATACCATAATGTCTCAAAATAGAGGGAATACGTTTTAATTGTTTACTCACTAAAGTAGGGATTTGATTTTGATCATCTAATTCCTCTCCCATTAAATCTTGTAAAACTTCTAAAACATCAGTTAATTTATCTAAACTTGGTTTATCGAGTGTTTTTTTTCGATCTTCTAAACAACGAGTAACCGCTTCATCAATCTCTTTAAAACCCTGATGTAAATTAGATAGTATGGGATCAATATCTATTCTTAATAGCGGCACTTCATTCTCTCCTCTTACTTTTGAATTAACATTTTCTGTTTCTTGATTGTTTGGTATAAGGTTAGAAGCAATACCAACTCCAGCACCGATCCCAGCACCTACAAGCGTACCAAAAATAGGAACTCCTGTAAAAGTTCCAGCAATGCCTCCACTAGCTGCACCTACAAGGATATTATTCATATTTTGATTACTGTTATCTTTGTGATCATGGCTTTGGCGATGTTCCTGTGCATGAACTTGAGGGAATTTAATTGCCGTCAATATATTAAAAGACTTACTCAAAGTGTCTAATCTTTCCCAAGCCAAAGTTCTCTGAGAATCAGTTAAACCGAGAATATACTCACTGTTATGATTGGCAATTATTCTAATTTCACTTTGAATAATTTGTACAATTTGTTCAGTGCTAGTTACTCTTTTGATTTCTTGAATGATCTTAGTTTCGATTTGCGTATAATACTTAATAAGTGAGTTCATAATCCACCTCAGAATACCTATAGTGTAATTGATGTAGAACTTTAGAACCGATTTGTTACTTAAGGATAAGTATCTTTACATATCTTTACATATCTTTACATTACTTTAACTCTGGCCTGATTGTAACGGGAGCATCTCACCTTTGCAATATTCTTGTTTTAATTCTCCATGTACGCAGTCTTTAAAAGCCTCTATTTCGTTCCAAGACACGATTAAGAGTGGCTTTTAGGCTAAGTATAATTACTTATCGCGTAAGTGAGATGCTCCCGGTTCCCCCAATCCCGACACGGTGCGGATCGTCCTCTCCCTTCTCCAACAAGAACTGAGCGGTATCGTTTTCTGTTACTCGCGCACCACCGTCAAGAACTTGCTGAAACTGCTCGCTAAAGAAGCCGAAAACTGGGGAAACGCAGGGTTAGCGCGACGGGTAAGCTAAACGGCGCTTAACCTGCATGATCCAATAGCTATAACCCTTTTGGAGTCTATATCGGTGATCCGAAGTAAAAGCCGTTTAGCTTAGCACCCTTTTACGGTTCCATGCAGTCCGAACAACGTCGTCGCCTGATCCAAAAGTTAGAAACCGGGGAGATCAGGGTTCTCCTCTCCACATCGGCACTGGAGGCGGGAATCGACCTCCCCGAACTCGATTGTTGCATTATCCGAGGTTATCCCGGTTCGATCATGTCTTTCCGGCAAAGGATCGGCCGGGTCGGACGACGGCGAAGCGGTCTGGTTATCTTCCTACCGATCGCCGATGATCCTCTCGATCACTACTACGGAACCTATCCGAAGCGATTACTATCGGACGGAGTAGAAAATGTCGCCTTCAATCCCGACTACCCGACCCTGCTGGCCAAACACCTGCTCTGCTGTTGTGCCGAGAGCGGATTAGGGGTAAGTGAGGTACTACCCCGTTTCGGAGAGGTAGGCGGACGGTTGGCCGATGAATTATTACGACAGAACAAGCTTTTTCTGAAAGCTAACGGTTTTTTGCACGCCGTCGGAATGCCCCACCATTCGGTCAACCTTCGGGGCAACCCCCAACAAGCGGTCAAATTGATAGACCTGACCACTAAGGAGACGATCGAAGAGATGGGTTTGGAGTTAGCCCACCGTGAGGTCTTCCCCGATGCACTCTACACCGCAATCGACGGGGACGGCCGACGGGTGTACCGGTGCCGCGAACTGAACGAGCAGAACCGCACCGCGTCGTTAGAACCTCTCGGTTGCGATAGCGATCTCTCGACCCAACCAGAAACCGACCTAACAGTAGCCGTCAGAACGCTACTGGCAGAACCGAAGATTCTCTCGACCCCGTTCCCCGACGCACGGCTCAGAATACGTCTGCACTGGGGTGAAATCACCTCCTCGGTCACGGGTTATCAACGCTTAAAACGCCAGTACCGTCTTACTTGCACCAATCCTCACTGTTCGGGCTATCATCTGCCCCTCAAGGGCAAAAGCTGCCCGCAATGTCACCGCTCTCTACGAACGGCCGAGATCACCGATGTGGAGCAGAAAATCACTTTTCCGACCCCCTACCGCACCGGCTACGAAGCTCCCGTCTTAAAAATCGAACTCAATCCTGGAGTCACGACCGTTATCCGCGAGGAAGTAGCCCGTCTCAGAAAAAACCTTACCGATCGCTACGGTGATAACATTCCCGACACCCTCAAACACCTCTGGACGAGCGCACCGGATTGGTTAGCCCTGCACAGTATGGGGCATCAACTGATCTTTGCCGTCCCTCTACTGGTACTTTCCTCGCGATCAGATGTCAATTTCGTGGTCGAACGGGAGGATAAACGAAGGGTCGGTTATTTCTTCGATACTTGCGACGGTGGCAACGGGGCTACGGAAGCGATTTTTCAGAACCTACCCCGACTGGCCGACAAAGCGCGGGCGCTGGTTGAAGCCTGTGATTGTGAGTACGGCTGTCCCCGTTGCCTAACCCAACACGGTTGTCCCCAACGAAACGAGGGGTTGAATCGGGATTTGGGACTGTTTTTATTGAAAGCGATCGGGGAAAGCGCGTCCTCGATCGAGTGAAGTTTCCTCAATCAAGGTTTGAAGAACAAGGCAACGAGTGACCAACTTCCTAAGCGTTCCTGTATCGTCTCGAAGTGTCGATTGACTAACGGTTCAATTACTCAATTTATGGGGAAGAAACCAGTTCACGGTAACTGTGGGCGAACGCAAAGCGCTCGCTACACGAGATCGTCTTCGGAACTAACATCCGAGCTAATAATTGCCTCCGCAATCTGGCGACGTGTGACCCCCGATAAACAAAGGGCGCGGGTTATCAGGTCAAGTGAAACCGAGGGATCAGCCACTCGCGACTGGCTCGATTCCATTCTTTTTGCTAACTCTTTTTGAGAAATGTTTTGACTTTTTCTAATTTCTTTTAATTTTCTACCGAGGGCTAGTTTGAGTTCGATAAGCTCGGATTCTACGGGCGTAAGCTCTAGAAATTCCTCTACTGTTCCCACCTTCCAGCCCGCCGCTTCTAAACGTTGACGTTTAGCTAAATCCATGTCCGATCTCCCAGGAGTTTTCACCTCTCCACTCAACCAAACGATATCTTTATCATTTTTGTTTTGCATTTATTATCCCATAATATGTCAAATCTGACATACGGGCAAGTGCTAAACTGCCTTTTGTATCAGACTTCCTGCGAGCTTGAAGATATATCGCTTTAATAGACCTCTTGCATAAATCCGAAAACAAACGATAGAAACAATAATGGGAGGGACTTTCAGTTAATTATTTATTAGTAGTTGATAATCTTCAAAAATGTTGCTGTACAAGGATCGAATTAAGACTTTTGCAAGAGGTCTAAGAGGTCTATTGGCTCGAAACTGTTTCCTGTTCCCATAATTTACGCTTCCAATTCTTTAATTGCCTTTTCAACTTCAATCAAAAGTAAACCTAAATCTTGAGTGATTACTTGCCAGACAATATCTAAGTCAATATCAAAATAAGCATGAACAATACGATTTCTCATGCCGATGATTTGTCGCCAAGGGATTTTAAAATACTTAACTTGGCAAGGTTCAGAAACATTATTAGCAGCTTCGCCCATTATTTCAATTAATCTTACGAGAGCTAAAGATAACATCCTATCGTCATCTAAATCTTGTCTGGTGCGATTATTTACAAAAGATAATGCCTCTTTTGCTGAATCTCTGATGTGTTTTAGCCGAGTTAAATTATCAATTTTGCTCATAAATAACTATAGCTTCTGCCAAGACTTGCTCACGAAAATAACGGCTTAAATCTGCCGATGTTCTTAAATCTATCTGGCGATTTATTATATTTGATAACTCATCTTCCATCGTAATAATAGCTAAACCAGGAGTCTTCCCTTGTTCAAATTCTACTAAAACATCAACATCACTTTCTCTTGTAAAATCATCCCTTAATACTGAACCAAATAAAGATAACTTGCAGATCGAGTGACGCTGACAAAATTGTTTAATTTCTTCTTGAGATAAATTAATAGGAAGAGTTGTTTTTTTCATGGTTAAAACTCCTAATTGATGATTTTTAAATCTCAGATTTAAGAGGGGTGACTTAAAACTCCATCGCCTTAATTAATAAGTAGTCGTGCAAAATAAATTTCCTAGTGAAGAAAGGCACTCATGCAAGAGGCAAGAGGCAAAGGGGGGGTTAAAACCTTCCCACAACTCTAATTTTTCGGGTGTATAGGCTTCGTATTGGTCGAAGGTAATCGGGGCGGAATCCAGTTCGGGTCGCGGGAAGGGTGGCTTTTGACTCATGGCGGGCAGAGAGAGATGGCGATCCGGTACGCGGTCGGTCTATCAATTCTAACACCCCTAGATCCCGCGTCCGCTCGTAGTCCCTCGATCTGGGGTCGCGGTAATTCGGAGGGAACGATCGCCAGTCAAGGACGAAAATCAATCGGTCACTACCCCGTAATACTTCTCTAGCATGGTCAGCATTTCCTCTTCTAACGCACTCAGGTAAGGTCGCTGTAATTTCCCCAAGATTCCCAAAAAGGCGACGGCGGCATCTTCCAAGTCCTCGCGTTCCCTCAGTCTCGACAATCGATCGCATAATCGCCGCACCGTCTGACAGTCCCCTTCGGTGTAGCCCAACTCCTTGAGGTACTCGATTTTAACGAGATCGATCGCCCCGTCGTGAAGTCGCAGGTCGCAGGAGCGCGGGTGAACGGCGGTGACGAGCGCCCAACAGTTGTTTTTCCCCTTCAGGCGCGGGTTATCTTTGGCAAGGATAGCGACCACTTCCCCCACCTCGAAAACATTCGCTTTCCCTTTATCCTGGTATTTGCCCACCGTCTCGCGAACGACTCGGTTAGAGGGTGCTTTGCCCCCAGCTTCCGTTACGGCCTCGTTCCAGACGGTCGGCTGTCGTTGCGGGGCAAGAACGGCCAGCGGTCGCACCTGATACTCGCTCGATGGTAGGAGCGGGCAGTTAGCGGCACTCAGGGTTCGGTAGATCGCCGCTCCCATAATTAAATAGTTGGCCTTCTGACGACTGTGACCGAATCGCCCCCGACAGTAATCCTCGAAGGAGTCGTACCCGTCCCGGTACAACCGTCGATCTCGCAGTTCTTGCAGGGCGGAACCAGCGTGGTAGAAAGCCCGCTCTACCGTCCGCTCTAACCGCTCCCTGTCCCTGACCTCCTCCTCGCTCAACGGTTGCGAGGATTGAATCACCTCCACCTCGATCGCTTCTACCCCGCGTCCCGCAGAAGCTAACATTTCATCGAGTTCGTCTTCTGTCCATTCCGACCGTCTTTTAGCCATCGCGTTCATTCTCCCCACCCAGAGCGAACACATAGGACGGTTTGGGAACGAGAGCCTTCAAGAATACCGTGTCGGCCGTCCAGTAATTGGCTCTCTCTTTCTCGGCCACGGCCAGAAAAACCGCGTCGTACAACGTCAGTAAACCGTACATCCCGGCCATCTCCCACGCCCTCGATCGAATATCTTCCCCATCGACATAATCGATCGGTAATTCCCCGAAGGCACTATAGAGTTGACCCGCCTCCCCTTCCGTCAGTAGACCGCTCCTCACCTTTTTCCGCAAAACCGAAGCGATTTCCGCCCACGCAAAACAAGGCAGGACGATCCGCCCCGATAGTGCCTGACCGACCAATTCCGTCGCCTCTCCCTCCTGTTCGTCGGGACACAAATATTTAATGAAAACGCTGGTATCGATGCAGTAACTACTCAAGCTCCCATTCCCCCTCTCTCAATTGACGAAGCGACGGGAGCGGGTCGGGGTGTACTCCCGTTCTCCGTTTGACCTGTTCCCGTAATCGCTGGATGGTCTCGTGAGTTTCTAAGGCTTTACGCCGCCTCACCTCTCGCTCCACAGCCTCCACCACTAATTCGTTAAACGATTCTTTCCCCGACTTGAGCCGCTTGGCCTGCCGCATCAACTCGGACGGGAATCGGATCGTCACCGATTCTTTTTCCATAACCATTTCAAGTAACCACTGTTTAGTTACATTTTACCCAAAATGTCGGCTTGAAGGCTCTCGGTTTTACCTCGGAGATGAAAAGCCGACCAGTATAGAACGGCGAAGCACGATTAATATTCTGGGGAGTCTTGGCTCTCCACATATTTTTTAAGTTGATCTATCGTAACGCCACCACAACTAGCCACAAAGTAAGCTCCTGTCCATAATACTCTCTTGTCTTTCCAGTAAATCTTCTTTAAATGGTCACTGTAGTTATCCCACAAAAGCTTGCTTGAAGTAGATTTCAAATTAGCAATTAACCCGCTTAGTATTATGGGGGGGATAAGTTAAAAGAATGTGAACATGGTCAGACTCACCGCTAAACTCTACGATACTGGCATCCCATTTATCAGCAATAGACTTAAAAGCCTCATTTAAGAACTCTAAATGTTCTTTCTTGAATACTTTTCTCCGATATTTAGTCACCAACACTATATGAACAGTAAGATTAAACGTAGCCCTGCGGATATTAAAGTAATTGGGTTCCATACCTATTTACAACTTGTACGGTGAGATGATATAGTGATAACATAACACATTGAGAGGTCGGGTCAATGCGAGTCATAGAGTTTAAGGTTAAAGCTACACAACAACAACAAATAGCTATCTTAGAAGCTATTAGAATAGGACAGTTCATTCGGAATAAGTGCATTAGACTCTGGATGGATTCTCACAGAGAAGATAAGGTAAATTATGCTTCTTTTTGCAAATTTGTAACAACGTTGAGTAATGATTCAGACACTCCGTTTGTAGGTAATCTTAACTCTATGGCTCGTCAAGCTAGTGCTGAAAGAGCTTGGTTTGCTATATCCCGTTTTTATGACAATTGTAAGAAAGGTTTAGCTCAAAAAGGCTACCCTAAATTCAAGAAGTTCTCAAGGTCTGTGGAGTATAAAACTTCTGGCTGGAAACTGTCAGAAGATAAAAAGTCTATCCACATAACAGATAAAACTGGAATTGGTAAGTTAAAGCTAGTTGGCTCTTATAATCGTCAAATTTTAGATAAGTCGCTAATTAAAAGAATTAGGCTTATTAAAAGGGCTGACGGATTCTATTGCCAATTTGTTCTAGACCTTGAACGAGTAGAACCCCTTGATTCTACAGGAAAGGAAATAGGAATTGATGTTGGCTTAAACCATTTCTTGACTGACTCCAATGGAGAAAAAGTAAATAACCCTCGATTTCTTCGTAAAGCTGAGAAGCGTTTAAAGAAAGCGCAGCGTCAGCTATCTAAGAAGAAAAAAGGAAGCAACAAGCGTCAAAAGCATCAGTCAAAAGTAGCCCGCCTTCATTTAAAAGTCTCTAGACAACGTCAAGATTTTGTTGTTAAGACAGCAAAAGCGTTAATCCAATCTAACGATTTGGTAGTCTCTGAAGATTTGAAGGTTTCTAATATGGTGAAAAATAGAAAGCTTGCTAAGTCTATTAGTGATGCAAGTTGGTCTATGTTCACCAATTGGTTGGACTACTTTGGACAAATACACGGGAAGTTCGTTATAGCGGTCAATCCACAATATACAAGTCAAGAATGTTCTAATTGTGGTTCCATTGTCAAGAAAACATTGTCTGTTAGAACTCATATTTGTTCTTGTGGCTGTGTTCTAGACAGAGATGAAAACGCCGCTATCAACATACTTCAGAGAGCAAATACTGTCGGGCGGACAGAAATTCAAGCCCGACTACAGACTACCCTCTGTCTATTAGGTGAAAGCCTAATAGATAAGGTAACTGGATGAACAGGGAATCCCTCGCTTGAGTGCGATGGGAGCGTCAAAGGAATTTTGCCAGCCCTATAGGGTAGATATGGCTACGCCAGTTCGCGACCGGCTCAGACCAACCCCGCTAACAGGTCGGATATTTCCCCCTGCAAGTCTTTTCGGTTATCGTCGTAGATCATTAAAGTATTGAGATCGGCGTGACGGCTCAATTTCTGCACCCGCCGCACGTCCCCGTTCGTTGCGTCGAGAGCGGCGGTTATTCCTGAATGACGTACCCGGTGGGGCGACATTTTCTTGCTCACCCCGGCCGCGGTAGCGATTTTCGCCACCAGTTTATGGATCGCCGAGCCGGTCAGTCTATGGCCGCAACTACAGCGATCGAGGGCGATAAAGAGAGGTTGACGGATATCGAGTTCCCGCCGCTCCTGTAACCAATCCACAAGTGCGTCGAGGGTCGGACGCGACAGGCTGACGGTTTCTTTCTGTTGACCCCGGCCCTTACCGAAGATGGCCAACGTTCGACCCTCGGTATCGAGATCCTTGATGTCCGCACTCTCGATCTCCCCCCGCCGGAGGGCGTTATCCCAGAGCAATCGCAGGATGGCGTAGTCCCGTTTACCCTTGAGAGTCGAGCGGTCGGGAACGGCCAACAGGTCGCGGTACACTTCCTTGCTCACCCCGGTGGTGTCGCGGTAACGCACCACCTTGTCCCCCGATACCTCGGACAGATTGAAATCGCATTGCCCCAGTTGATTGGCCAATCTCACTAGGGACTTGATCGCCGATAAGCGCCGGTTTCTTGTCGCTTCCGCTAGTCCCCGTTCATCCCGCAGATGAGCCTTGTAGCGCAGTACCAGCGAGAGCGCAGCGAACCGATCAAGGGAGAGGAATTCTTGCGTTACCCCTGGGGTCGGTTCCTCGCAACCGAAAGCGAAGACAAAGAAATCCTTTAAATCCCCAGCATAAGCGTGTCGCGTCCGGGGCGAACGCTTGGCCGCGAGCAGTTGGGCTAATACGTCCGGATCGTCGAGGGCTTGCCCTGAGCTAGGTCGAAGGGGGGCGATATCCTCGCGTCTGGTTATATCTGTGGGTGACACGAATTTAGGGTTGCGATAATGTAGATTTACGATACCTAGATTATCACGTTCGGCATCCCGACAACGTCCCGTTGTCAGGACGGGCGGTATCTCTGACCCCATCAACTCATATCCCAACTCGTACAGGCTACCTTCGTTCTCGAATAGCAACTCGAATCTCGCCGAGGAACATGGAAGAGTAGCGCGTGGAAGAGAGTCGTGTTATGGAGTTTTCTTTAGTTCGTCTCGTGGCGGCTTGGGAGCAAGTGCGTCAGCGTACCAAAGCGGCAGGAATCGACGGGATTCCGACTGACTTGTTTGCCGGGGTGGTAGACGAGGAACTGTCTCTCCTACAACGCCAATTGCAACAGGAGTACTATCAGGCCGATCCAGCCAAAGGCTTCTACCGCCAGAAAAAGAGTGGTGGGAATCGACTTATCGGCATTCCCACCGTGCGGGATCGGATCGTGCAACGACTGCTCTTGCACTCGATCTATCCCGCTCTAGAAGATGTGTTTAGCGATCGCTCCTACGCTTACCGACCGGGCTTGGGAGTCCAGAGCGCGATCGCCCATCTGTCCGAGGTGTATGCTGGGCAGACGGTCTGGACGATCAAGGCGGATGTTTCTCGGTTCTTTGACAGTCTCAATTGGGCGTTGCTTCTGACGCGGTTAGAACGGCTATCCTTAGAGCCAGTCATAGTAAGGATGATCGAACAACAAATCAAATCGGGCATCGTGATCGATGGACAAAAACTACGCCAGACGAAAGGGGTTTTACAAGGGGGCATTCTTTCGGGCGCGTTAGCCAATTTGTATCTCAGTGATTTTGATGCTAGATGCGTGGGGTTGAATCTCGATTTAGTCCGTTATGGTGATGATTTTGTAATCGTCACGTCGGGGTTGTTAGAAGCGACCCGCGTTCTCGATTCACTTCATCACTGGTTAGCGGATATTTACTTGGCACTTCAGCCGGAAAAAACCCGAATTATCGCGCCGGACGGGGAGTTTACTTTTCTGGGATATCAGTTCCGAGGGGGACAGGTAATCGCCCCGGAAAGGAAACCGAGCCGTCCCACCCGTCAGTCGAAAACGGAAACGATCATTCTCCCTTCGAGACCTCCCCGAGCTTGCGATTTGGTCAGAACTTCGCGACTTTCTTCCTCGGTTCCTTGTCGTTACTACTGGAGTGAAAATATGACGACTTTGTATCTAATCGAACAAGGATCTTATTTAAAAGTCAAAAATCAACAATTTCAAGTGTATTATCAGGAGGCTCTCAAAATTTCGGTTCCCGTCAACCGAGTTAGTCATATTCTTATTTTCGGTTGCTGTAATGTTTCCGAAGGAGCCGTTAAAATCTCACTACAACGACGGATTCCGATCATGTTCCTATCGCAGAAAGGTTATTATTTCGGTCGTTTACAGGCGGAAGGAATGGCGGAAATCGATTATTTAAGCAAGCAGGTAGAACTATCTCAAGATCCCGCCTTCATCCTCGAACAAGCTCGCTCGATCGTGATGGCTAAGTTACGAAATTCTCGGATTCTTTTGTTACGGCTGAACCGCCAGGAGAAAACCGAACTGGCGACCCGAGCGATCGGGCAACTAGCGGAGTTTCTAGAAAAAGTCGAGCGGGGCGATTCGCGGGAGTCTCTGCTCGGATATGAAGGACAGGGCGCGCGGGTTTATTTTCAAGGTTTGGGAAGTTTGTTGAAGGAGCCGTTCGAGTTGACCCAACGAACCCGCCGTCCTCCCACGGAACCGGTGAGTAGTTTGCTGAGTTTGGGATACACGTTACTGTTTCAAAATCTGTATTCTCTAGTACAGTCCGTTGGACTACATCCCCACTTCGGCAATCTTCATGTACCGAGCCGAAGCCATCCCGCTTTGGTCTCGGATCTGATCGAGGAATTTCGTTCGCC
>SFBL01000028.1 GCA_007095785.1 Microcystis aeruginosa Ma_SC_T_19800800_S464 | reverse complement strand
CTTCTGTGAATTCTAGGTTAATCATGTTTTTAATGAGTGCTTTGCTTCTAATTATGAATCTTAAACTATATTATTGTCCTTGAGTAAAAAATGCAAGTTGTAGCCGTGCAAAGTATAGATTAGAAAGTGAGCGCCGTGCTGAGGAAGCTAGATTAGAAAGCGAGCGCCGTGCTGAGGAAATTCAGAACTATCGTGCTGAAACAGCACGCATCCTCGCTGAAGCCAAATTAGAAAACGAGCGCACCATAGCAGAACTGAAGCGTACAGTAGAACAAACCAACCGTGCGGTAAATAGCCTGACTACGCGATGGGGACGCTTTGTGGAAGAATTAGTCCAACCGGCGGTTTTGCGATTGTTTCAGGAAAAAGGTATTGATATTAAAGAAATTTATCCCCGCGCTAGGGTTAAACGTCAAGGTATTGCGATGGAAATTGATGTCCTCGCAGTTGATGATACGGATGTTGTTTTGGTGGAATGTAAATCACGACTATCGAAAGATGATGTGGATGAATTTTTAGAGAAACTAACTCGCTTTAAAATTGCTTTTCCCCATTACAAAAACTATCAAGCTTACGGTGCAGTCGCTGGTATTGAAATTGACGAAGGTATAGATCGTTATGCTTATAATAAAGGATTATTTGTGATTAAAACTTCTGGGGATACAGTGGAGATTATTAATGATGAAAACTTTCGACCGAGGACTTGGTAAGGTAGTACAGGTATCTTGTCCTCCGGCTATCTACAAATTAATTACACCCAGCTAATTAACCTAATTTTCTGGCAGTTCATAGTAGTGAAAATGCGTCAAATGTTTTCATAAAATCATAAATTTATGGTATAATGTCCCAATATGGTTATGGTGTCGGGAGCTTTTTGGCTGTGATCGGTAAACGGTAATCAGTGAACTGAAAACTCACATCCGATCAGTGACAATCACTGATAAGCTATACTGGGGGAATTGCGCTAACAGCACGGTGGCTGCTGCCTGTCGTTAAATTGTCCCCAGTGAAATTGAGGAATTAACTTTGTCTAAACAAGATCTGATCGAAATGGAAGGAACCGTGACCGAATCCTTGCCTAACGCCATGTTTAGGGTGGATTTAGATAACGGTTTCAACGTCTTAGCTCATATATCCGGCAAAATCCGCCGTAATTATATCAAAATCCTCCCCGGCGATCGAGTCAAAGTGGAACTGACCCCCTACGACCTAACCAAAGGCAGAATTACCTATCGCCTGAAAAATCAAAAAAAATAGCGATAAATAGGGACAGAGGGACAAAAAGTCTAATAAGCGGCCAAATTTATTTTAAAAAAATAGGTGACACGGGTAAAAGAAATCTGATATAATAATAAGCTTGCAGTGTTGCCAAAATAGTTAGGCATGAAAGTTAGAGCGTCTGTCAAAAAAATGTGCGAAAAGTGCCGCGTCATCCGTCGGCGCGGTCGAGTCATGGTAATTTGTTCTAACCCCAAACATAAGCAGAGACAAGGTTAAACCACCAAAGTCACTGTCTTGGGGCAGAGAATCGTTACCGTTAATTGTAGTCGTTTTTGGAAAAAAAATCGTTCATAGGGAGAAAGAAAAAGCGTGGCAAGGATAGCTGGTGTAGACCTACCTCGCGATAAGCGTGTGGAAATCGCCCTGACCTACCTCTACGGAGTAGGTCTATCGCGTTCCCAAGAAGTCTTATCCGCGACGGGTGTTAACCCTGACACTCGGGTCAAGGATCTCAGCGATGAAGACGTGGCGGCGCTACGGACTTATATCGAGACAAATTATCAAATCGAGGGGGATTTGAGACGCTGGGAGGCGATGAACATCAAACGCCTCGCCGATATCGGCACCTATCGAGGTCGTCGGCATCGGCTAGGATTACCCGTGCGCGGGCAACGGACGCGAACCAATGCGCGGACCCGTCGCGGTCGTCGGGTGACAGTGGCAGGGAAGAAAAAAGCCCCCTCCAAGAAATAATTTTTTATTCATTGCGATATCCCCCAATCAAGAAAAACTATGGCGCGACCAACCAAAAAAACCGGACCGAAAAAACAGAAGAAAAATATTCCTACCGGAGTCGCTCACATTCAATCGACCTTCAACAATACCATTGTCACGATCGCCGATACCAAAGGCGATGTTATCTCTTGGGCATCGGCGGGATCGAGTGGTTTTAAAGGAGCCAAAAAAGGAACCCCCTTCGCCGCCCAAACCGCCGCCGATAACGCCGCCCGCCGAGCGATCGAACAGGGAATGCGTCAACTGGAAGTGATGGTTAGTGGCCCCGGGGCAGGACGGGAAACCGCAATCCGGGCCCTGCAAGGAGCAGGATTAGAAATCACCCTGATCCGGGACGTGACTCCCATCCCCCACAATGGTTGTCGTCCTCCCAAACGCCGGAGAGTGTAAACAGTGAACAGCTTTTTCAGGTGACAGGGATCTTGAGGCCGACAGCCGTTAGCTTTGAGCGCATCAGCAGCAGAATCCGGTCGTCAAAGACCATCTGCTCAAAAAGCCGAACGCCGAACGCTAAACGCTGAAAGCTAAAGAAAACTGATAACTGATAACTGATAACTGATAACTGAACAAGGGAGGTCAATCGGTGGCGCAATTTCAAATCGAGTGTGTAGAAGCAAAAACTTACAAGAATCAGAGTCAGTACAGTAAATTTGTACTAGAGCCTCTGGAAAGAGGCCAGGGTACAACCGTAGGTAATGCCCTGAGACGGATTCTCATTTCCAATCTGGAAGGAGCGGCCGTGACAGCCCTGCGGATCGCGGGAGTCAATCACGAATTTGCCACCGTCGAGGGAGTACGCGAGGACGTGATGGAACTCATGCTCAACATGAAAGAAATCATCCTCAAAAGCTACACCAATCAAACCCAGATCGGGCGTTTAGTGGCAACTGGACCAGCGACAGTAGTGGCGGCACAATTCGATTTACCCTCAGAAATCGAGATAGTTGATCGCAATCAGTACGTCGCTACCCTGGCCGAAGGGGCCAAGCTAGAGATGGAATTTCGCGTGGAAAAAGGCAAAGGCTACCGGGCAATTGATCGCAGTAAAGAAGAAGCCACTTCGCTAGACTTTCTGCAAATCGACTCGATTTTTATGCCCGTAACCAAAGTCAACTACAGCGTCGAAGATGTCCGTTCCGAAAGCGGTCAAGCTAGAGATCGTCTGCTCTTAGAAATTTGGACAAACGGGAGCATTAACCCCAAAGAAGCCCTTTCCCAAGCGGCCGATATGCTGGTTAATCTCTTTAACCCGCTCAAGGATCTCAACGCCCTCGAATCTTCCGGTAACTTTGACGACCAAGAGATCAACCAAGAAAACCAAATTCCGATCGAGGAACTACAATTATCCGTGCGCGCCTACAATTGCCTGAAGCGAGCGCAGATCAACACCGTAGCCGACCTCCTCGATTACAGCCAAGAAGATCTCTTAGAAATCAAAAACTTTGGGCAGAAATCGGCTGAAGAAGTCATTGAAGCCCTACAAAAACGGTTAGGCATCACCCTACCCCAAGAAAAAAGCAAGTAAACCCAATTCCAGGAAAATACCATGAGACATCGGTGTAAAGTGCCTCAATTGGGTCTGCCGGCTGACCAAAGAAAGGCACTGCTGCGCAGCTTGGCCACCCAGCTAATTCTACATGGTCAGATCACCACCACCCTAGCGAAAGCAAAAGCGGTGCGAGCAGAGGTAGACCACATTATCACCCTAGCTAAAGACGGTTCCCTGAGCGCCCGTCGCCAAGCCATGGGCTACATCTACGATAAACAACTGGTTCACGCCCTCTTTGAAGGCGCACAAGCCCGTTATGGCAACCGTAACGGCGGTTATACCAGGGTCGTGCGTACCCTGCGCCGTCGCGGGGATAATGCCCCCATGGCGATTATCGAACTGATGTAACGATGACAGCTTGCCCCCAGTCGCGGATCGCCCTAGTTATCCAGTATGTGGGAACTAATTTCCACGGCTGGCAACGGCAACCCCATCACAGGAGCGTGCAGGAAGAAATCGAGAAGGCTCTGGCCGATATTCTCGGTCATGCCGTCACTCTGCACGGGGCCGGACGTACCGATAGCGGTGTTCACGCCGCCGCCCAAGTTGCCCATTTCCAGCAGCAGAGTCCGATCCCACCTGCCCATTGGGCTAAGGTTCTCAATGCTCGGCTAGATGACGATATCGTCATTCGGGCCTCGGCCCAGGTCCCCGATCGCTGGCACGCCCGTTTCTCGGCCCTCTGGCGACGTTATCGTTACACCCTCTATACCGACCCCATCCCCAATCTATTTGTTAGCCCTTTTAGTTGGCACTACTACCATCGTCCCCTCGATGCCGATTTGATGGCCAGGGCCCTGGGTCCTTTATTGGGCAAGCACCATCTGGCCGCCTTTCACCGTGCTAACTCTAGCCGTGACCATTCTTGGGTAGAAGTACAGGGGGTGGAATGCTACCGTCAAGGGCCGTTTGTACAGATGGAAATTCAAGCCAATGGCTTTTTGTACGGGATGGTGCGGCTATTGGTGGGAATGTTGGTGGAGGTGGGAACTGGTGAGCGATCGCTAGAAAACTTTACCGACATCTGGGTCAATCAGCGCCGAGAATTGGTCAAATACGCCGCACCAGCTAAAGGACTATGTTTACTGCGGGTGGGTTACGCTGATTTTCCCTTTGCCGATAGCGTCTGGTGCGAGACTCAGCCCCTTTATTATTTCCGAGCAGAGGGGATAGGGGAATAGGGGGATAGGGAAATAGGGAGATAGGGAAATAGGGGAATTTCAACTAAAACCCTAAAACCCTAAAACCCTAACCCCCCAACACCCAGGTGGGCAATAAAAAAAATTAATTTTTGTAAAGCAAGGCAAACTGACCATGAACAAAACACCTCTACCAAATTTAGAGACTCTAGAGCAGAAATGGTACGTCATTGATGCGGCCGATCAGCGTCTAGGTCGTCTGGCCACCGAGATCGCTATGATTCTACGGGGCAAAAATAAAGCCACTTTCACCCCCCATCTGGATACGGGGGATTTTGTCATTGTTATTAACGCCGAAAAAGTGACGGTGACGGGCAAAAAACGCCAACAGAAAGTTTATCGCCGCGACTCCGGCAGACCGGGTGGTATGAAGGTAGAAAGCTTCGATAAACTGCAAAAACGCATTCCTGAACGGATTATCGAACACGCTGTTAAGGGAATGCTCCCGAAAAATAGCTTAGGTCGGAAATTGTTCACGAAACTGAAAGTTTATGCTGGTGCGGAACATCCCCATCAGGCACAACAACCGGAAGTTTTAGCGATTAATACGATTCCCGCAGGAGGAAATTAAGTCAATGCAAGCCACGGACAGTAAAAATAAGGTAGTTTATTGGGGAACGGGACGACGCAAATCAGCGGTCGCTTCCGTGCGTCTGGTGCCGGGGACGGGGGCAATTACCGTTAACGGTCGCGATGGAGAAACCCATTTTAACCGCATTCCCACCTATATCCAGACGATTAAGGCTCCTCTGGAGACTTTGGGACTGGAAAACGAGTATGATATCATCGTTAAGGCCGAGGGCGGTGGTTTGACCGGCCAAGCGGACGCGGTGAAATTGGGTGTCGCTAGAGCTTTATGTCAATTGGCCCCAGAAAATCGTCCTCCCCTCAAGAGTGAAGGTTATCTGACTCGGGATCCCCGGGCGAAGGAACGGAAAAAATACGGTCTTCACAAAGCGCGTAAAGCGCCTCAATACTCGAAACGTTAGGTTAATAGAGAGGTTTATTATGCCGAAAAAAATTCATCCTACTTGGTATCCGGAAGCCAAGGTGATCTGTAATGGTGAACTGGTGATGACGGTGGGTTCGACAAAACCAGAAATTCATGTGGAGGTTTGGTCGGGTAATCATCCTTTTTATACGGGAACCCAGAAGATGATCGATACGGAAGGCCGGGTCGATCGCTTCTTGCGTAAGTACAAAATGGGCGATAAGTCAAGCAAAAAGGCCGATCAGAAATAATTCTTTACTTTTGCCTTTTTGACCCGGTGGGGAGATTTTCCCGCCGGGTTTTTTGCTATCTCAATGGAGCGAGAGGACTCCCGTTAAACCGCGTAGAATCGCGACCAGAATGAAACTAACGCGGTAGCATTTCCACTTTCGGGGAGTTTTGGTTCTCGACGTATTTTTTTAGTTGTTCGACAGTAACGCCGCCACAACCAGCCACGAAATAAGCTCCCGTCCAAAAATAATAAGGGGGTCTATTGGACTGATGGTGATAAGTTTAACTAATCAATGATTGGCTGCTAACAGCCGTGAGCGCAGATGTTGAAAATTTCTTAACCCATAAGTCTGACGCAAAATTACACGACTACGATTATTTAAACCTTCCATAGCTCCATTCGTTGTTCGATTAATAAAGTAATGGCAAATTCCTTCAAAGTGTTGTCTAATTGTCTCACATATAGTTATTTCAAATAAGAACGAGACACTAGGCGACACAATAAGTACGAATAATTTCATCAAGGGGTGTCCCCACAGGAGCATACATTCTTGCCCTCTTTAATGCACTAAAATCATG
>SFBL01000027.1 GCA_007095785.1 Microcystis aeruginosa Ma_SC_T_19800800_S464 | reverse complement strand
CGTCCTATAGCGATAATTTCTCGATCTTCCGTCTGATCGTTATTAATCTCTACCACTAAGCTTATCACTCGATCGTAGTCGATAAAACAAATGCGCGTAAGACGATCATAAGCGGTTTGGCGATCGAGATTGACAAGATGAAAATAACGATAATAAATAGTTTCTTCCGAGAGATAATGGTGAAATTGTCGCACTAAAGGCTCATCCGCTGCCCGAATCGGACGAATTAGCACCTTTAATCCTCTTTTCGTCGTCCAAAGTCCCATATAATGTTCGGGATAGGGACGAATCGCCGGATGAGATAACTTTTCTGGGGGTGTAGTCGGAGGATGAAGAAGGATAGAAGCGGAAAGAGCGATTAATTGCTCTGAATCGGCAAAAAAGGGATTAATATCGATAGTTTTAATGCGAGGTTGTTCACTAACCAGGTGACTAAATCTCACGATTATTTGCTCCAAATTCGCTAAATTAAGCGATTTAAGCCCATTTGTCCCGTTAAAAGCCCGATAAATCTTGGTTTTTTCTAAAAGTCGGCGAGCGAGATTAGTATTTAAAGGAGGTAGAGCGGTGGCGTAATCTTGAAAAATATCGACTAAACGGCCACCAGTACCGAAAATTATCACCGGTCCGCACTGATCATCGTAATTAGAGCCGATAATTAACTCATATCCTCGATCGATTTCTAACATCGGTTGAATACTCACCCCGAGAAAATGCTCCCCACCCACTTGTGCGCTAACATTAGCTTCGATCGCCTGATACGCTTGCACCACTGCCCTAGGGGAAAAAAGCGGCAATTGTACCCCACCCACCGCGCTTTTATGGATAATCGTCTGGGAATGCAGTTTCATCACCACGGGATAACCGAGAGATTCAGCGAGATTAACTGCTTCTGCGGCACTTTCGGCGACTTTAGTGACAATAACAGGGATTCCATAAGCTTTCAGTAGCTCTAAAGACTCTAGCTCACTGAGAATTGTTCTATCCCCTGCTTGCTCGATAATCTGGCTCACTAAAACTCGATCGGAGCCATTTTCCTGAGAATTGGTTAAAATTGGCGTTTGATAAAGACCGCGCAGATTCTCCTCATATTTCCAGAGCAAATTAAACACCCGGGCCGCCGAATCGGGATAGCGATAGGTGGGGATACCTTGCTGATTTAATAACGATACTCCCTCTGCAATGCCCTCTCCCCCCATCAAACTTGCTAAAATGGGTTTTGTGCTATTTTGAGCGATTGAAGCGATTCTAAGGGCAATTTCTCGCAGATCAGTGTTAAAGCGAGGCGAGAGAATCATCAACACCGCGTCGGTATGTGCATCCGCTAAAGCGATCTCTAGGGCGCGAGCGTAGCTATCGGGATCGCTGCTGCGACGCAGATCGATGGGATTTTGGGGGACGATATCCGTGGGAACAAGAGGCGCTAGTTTTTCGATCGTTGCCGGGGTAAGGGTTGCCAGTTGTCCATCTTCCGCCAGTAAAGCCGAGGCCGCTAAAAGAGCGGGAGCAACACCATTGCTGATGATTGTCAAGCGTTTTCCCCGGGGAAATCGGGGAATTTTCGCTAAAACTTGCGTGATATTCAAGAGATCGGCCAGTCTTTGTACTTCCACGATGCCACAGCGAGCAAAGGCAGCGGAGAGAGTTAGCTGATCGCTGGTTAATTTGCCAGCATGGGAAAGAGAAGTGGGGTCAAAGTCGGTACTGTGGCGACTAATGGCGATAATTGGTTTATTTAGGGCAACTTCTCGGGCTGAGGACAGAAAAGAGCGGGCATTATTCAGGGATTCTAGGTAGATAACGATGCTTTTGGTTTGGGGATCGTCTCCCAAATAATAGAGCAATTCGCCCCAATCCACATCTAAAAGGACTCCGAGGGAGATAAAGTGACTAAAACCGACATTTTCGCTTAAACTCCAATCAAGCACGGCAGCAGCGATCGCCCCACTTTGACTAATCAGGGCAATTGAACCGGTTTTCGGCAGGATGGGGGAAAAGGTGGCGTTAAGATTTTGGCTGAGATTGCTGATTCCCGAGCTATGGGGACCGATGATGCGTAATTTTTGACCAGCGATCGCTTTAATTTCCCTAAGTAAATTTTCCCCCATCTGTCCAGTTTCCCGAAAACCCGTGGAGAGAATCAGGGCGCATTTAACCTGTTTTTCGACAGATTGGGCAATAATAGCGGGAATTTCGGGAGCAGGGGCGGTGATAATTACCAGATCGATCGCCGCCTGGATATCCTCTAAACTGCTATAGGTGGGAAGATCGAGCCAGTTTTCGGGGTGAGGATTAACTAGATAAAGGCGGTGCTGACCGGGATTATGATGGAGATTATTTAAAAGAGTGCGATCAAGTTGGGGATTTTGGCGATTAAATCCCACCACAGCGATGTTTTTTGGCTCAAAAAAGGCTCTTATGGTTTGATGTTCGCCACCACGAGGCTCTAAGATGGAATTTAACATAAGTAAGCTAGGAGGCATTTAAACTGGGTATTGTTAAGTGAGCTAAAAAAGCAGCTAACCCTTACTGTTCCAGTGTTCTGTGGCGTTCCCCGATCAACCTAGACCAATTCTAGCTGTTTAATCAGGGTTCGATCGGTGTAATTAATTTTGTCTAGGTAGCGATCGGGAATAAAACAGCCCCACCCGATTAACATTTTCCCCAAAAGACCTAGTAAACTATCCGATGCTGTAGATATTTAGAGACAGACGATGGAACTGGAATATCCCAGGGATTTGAGATAATTAGGCGGAATATCAGAAGTGTTGAATGTTAAGATTTTGAAGATCATGACCAAGTTATGCATTCGCTCTGATGATACCAAAAAGGACTGCTTATTGACTCCATTCTCAATAGTGAATCTAATTGAGCATCTGTAAAATACTGGTTTTGTGAAGTTTTATTGCAGGATTCAACACTTCTGCTTTTTGACCAATTTTTAAAAACTTGCGTTTTTTGGATCATCCCAGCACATAGGAAGGCGTAGTATGGGTTAGTGCAAATAAATTAACACCCTGTGCAACTATATTTTTAGTCTTGATTTAATTTACAAGGCTTTCAGCAATCAGCAGAGATAAAGTATCCTCTGGAACCCTGATTCTGTCGTTTTTAGTTGCACATCGCGTCCATTGGTGAATTGCTATGTTGACACCCCGCCTAAACGGTGTTAATCTGGCAGTGGTTCAGAAAAGAAAGTTAGGAGAGTGCTTGATGCCAGATATAGATTCCAAACCTTTTCATTTAGCTTTTCCCGTGGCAGATTTGAAAGAAACCCGTGATTTTTACTGTAATATAATCGGTTGCCAAGAGGGGCGAAGTACCGATTTATGGATTGATTTCAATCTTTACGGTAACTCGATTTCAGCCTATCTACATCCACAAGAAGCGACCCGCCATATTCCCGACAATCATGTTGATCGCGATCAAACACCCTTAAACATTCCTGTTCGGCATTTTGGTGTTATTTTAGAATGGGACGAATGGGAATCTCTTGTAGAAAGATTAAGAAATAAGGGAATTGAGTTCACTATTGGGCCTAGAGTTCGCTTTGTCGGTAAAATAGGAGAACAAGGAACCATTTACTTTAACGATCCTTGCGGTAATGTTTTGGAATTTAAGGCTTTTAAAAATAGAGACCAAATGTTTCAGCCTTTTACCGAGATCAAAGATTTTGAAGCAGTGGTAATGCAACAATAGGCTTCCATTTCTCTGCTACCAGAGAAAGACCATGAGGGTTACTTGCACTTTTAGGCAATTGAACGAACGAAACACCTAGAAAATCAACTTCTCCAAAATGAATCGAACGATAAATAAATTAGATCATCCTCTCGCTAATATTTTCATCGCCACTGATAATAATTTGGCGGTAGATTACTCCTATGGGGGAACAAGGATGGTTTCTCCTAGTATGAACGAATTGGAAGCGCAAGAAGTTTGCATCAGGCTGATGCAAGATGAAAGTGCCCTCAAAAATCATCTAATTAACATAGCCTTTCGTAAAAAGGTTCTGCAAAAGTACATGGATCGAATTCCCCAAGGCTTACTGGAAAGTCAGGTAGGAGGCGCTCGTTGTGTTATTAAGCCTAAAAATCACGAAACTTTTACTCTTTTAATCGATCCCGCTCATCCCAATTGGGAGCCAACAATTTTACCGATTTTCAATTGCATCGGAGAATATCTCAATCAACAGAGCGGTAAAATTAAACTGACCCCGGACTTCGGCAGATTTGCCGGATTAGCCGATATGCTCCATCAATTCACCCCTCACTCTTTGGGAATCCAATGCGAGAAAGGAGGCTGTGGTGGTAAATCCTCTTACTCGGCCACGGGGATTATTTCCGCCATCGAAACATTAGGTTTCCATCATCGTAAAGATATTCCCGTCACGCTGATCGGTTCGGCTGGAGCGATGGGAAGCGATGTGTTAAACTATTTTCTCAATCAAGGCTACAAAAATCTCGCAGTCTGCGATTTAGCCTACGATCAACCGAATCCGATTATTGCACCCCCTTCGGGAACTCTTCATATACATTCAAAACCGAACGCTTTTACCGACGAATGCTTGAAAAGAGGTGGCTTAATCGTGGCGACAACCGTAGGCCATGAATTAGAGAACTCTCCCTGGGAAGTTATGCCTAAAGGAACGACCCTACTCTTAGCGCATAATATGTCTATTCCAACAGGTGAAAGGGGTTTCGCTTTAATGCGCGATATTCAGAAGCAAGGTGTTTTCGCACTACCCGGTCAGATTTTAACCTTGGGCGGCGCTTTAACCTCTCGCGTCGAATGGTTTTGGCGACAATCGAATAAAGATGTTTTATTCGATAAAAAATTAGCTCATTTAATTGTCGCGGATGTTGTTGACTTGTTAGTTTCTCAAATTAAAGAGTCGTCTATCTCCTCTGAAATTACACCTTATGAAGCGATGTTACGCTACGCTTCGATGAAAGGTGACGTTATTATTGGCTCTTGAACTTACCACCGAGAAACATGAAAATTTTCGATCTGATTGGAATCGGATTCGGTCCGGCTAATCTAGCCCTAGCGGTTGCGATGCAGGAACAGGCGGAGACTATAACTTCTCCCCTGTTAAACCTTCTATTTTTGGAAGCTAAAACTGAATTCGCTTGGCATCCCGGAATGCTTTTAGAAAATATGTCGATTCAAGTGTCTTTTCTCAAAGATTTAGCGACCCTGCGGAATCCTCAAAGTCACTTTACTTTCCTGAACTATCTCAAGAGCAAGGGACGCTTAAACGAATTTATCAATCTCCGAACTTTTTACCCAACTCGCCGAGAAATTAACGATTATTTTCGTTGGGCAGCTAAACATTTTGAAAATCAGGTCTCTTACGAAAGGAAAGTGATCGATCTGCAACCAGTCAGCCTTAACCAAAAAGAAGAGGTGAATGCTATTCAAGTAATGGCCCAGAATCTTCATTCTGGACAAACAGAGAGTTATCTAGCTCGTAATTTAGTTATCGCCACGGGAGGAAAACCGAAAATACCGGACGGAGTAGAAGTTAATTGCCAAAAAAATAGTAATATATTTCATTCTTCCGAGTTTTTATATCGTTGTCAGAAATACGATAATTTTGCGTACCCGTATCGTTTTGTTGTTGTCGGTTCAGGACAAAGTGCAGCGGAAATTTTTGATTACTTAGGGACTCATTACCCCAACGCTCAGGTGATAGCGACCCTACGCAGTTTAGGCTATAAGCCGATGAATGATAGTAGTTTTGTTAACGAGATATTTTTCCCAAAAATGGTGGATTTATTTTATAATTGCCAACCAGAAAATCGTGAGAAAATCTTAGAAGACTATCATGATACGAATTATTCAGTTGTCGATCCAGACTTAATTCAGAATATTTACAAACTGATGTACGCCCAAAAAGTTCGAGGAGATGATCGCTTACAAATTCTTCCCTCCTTGCACCTCGACTCTGCTGTTGAAACCGAAGGAGTTGTCAGGGCTAATTTTACGAATACTAGAGAGGGAACGAAAACTTCTTTGCAAAGCGATGCGTTAATTTTGGCGACAGGATACGACCATAGTAACCGAGAGCGACTTTTACAACCTCTGTCAAATTACTTGCTATCGGCATCCGACGGGAGCTATGATATTAAGCGTAATTATTGTTTAAAAACCGTGTCCGAATTTACGCCCAAAATTTTTCTTCAGGGATTGTGTGAAAACAGTCACGGGTTGAGCGATACCTTACTCTCGCTTTTATCAATTCGCGCTTCCGAAATCTTAGAAGAGTTAAGGGAAACTCTGGTGAGAGACAATAGCCGAAATGGCAAATTATTAACGACAAATTCTTAAAAAACAATTACCGAGGCAATCATGGGTAAAATTAGATTGATGAATGCAAAGCTCCATCGAGTTCGTGTTACTGAAACAGAGCGGGATTATATGGGGAGTGTCACGATCGATAGCAATTTGATGGATCGGGTAGGAATTTTACCCCTACAAGAAGTACAAATTGTTAACGTTACGAATGGCAACCGGGTTACTACTTATCCTGTTCCTGGAAAACCCGATAGTGGTATTGTCTGTATCAACGGTGCAGCCGCTAACTTATTCACCCCTGGAGATATTGTCCTCATTTTTACTTTTGAAGAACGAGATCTCGCAGAAGTTCTGCAATACGGACATGAAGCGAAAGTAATTATCGCTGATGAGAACAATACCTGTCAAGAATTTTTAGTGCAGAGATTAATTCCCGAGCAAGGTACTGTAAAATTTCATTCTGCGACGCCTGTTAGCGCTCCCAGTAATTGGGTGAGCGCCGGTTTCCCAAAACTGAATGGGGTTGATAGTTGACGACTCTAACTCGGAATTGAAAGGAAGCGTTGTTTCCAGCCATAAGAACCAAATCTGACCATTCAATTGTAGGACGAAAAATAATGCTAATTCGCAAATTTAACATCGCGGACTTTGAGGACGAGTATAACACCTTATGTCAACATCTTTATCCTTGGACAGAGCGAGTAGATACCCCCTTCGGTTCTATGTTCTGCATTGTCGAACCCGAAAAAGTGACAAAGCGACATAATCATCATGAAGGGGAAACTTTTTTTATCATCCAGGGTAAAGGACTGATAATTACCGAGGGAGAAAGCGTTGAAGTCGGTTTTGGCGACATAGTTTATTTTCCTCCATTTACTAATCATCAAATTAAAAATATATCCGCAGATGAAAAATTATATTTGATCACGGTATATTGGGAAAACATGAAAGCGGTATCGGAAAGAGCCAAGACAAAAGCGGTAGAAGACGCTACGATATCTGCTCCCACTGTTTTTATTACTTCTCCCGCACCCTGTGCTAATGGTGATTTACATTTAGGTCATCTTTCTGGTCCCTATTTAGGGGCCGATATTTATAATCGTTATCAACGGATGAGAGGAAAGAAAACCTATCATCTTTGTGGTGCAGATGAGAATCAGAGTTACGTTCAATTAAAAGCAATAAAACTCGGTATAGATCCCTATAAACTTGCCAATCAATCAGCTACTGCTATTCAAAATACGTTAGCAAAAGCAAAAATATCGGTAGATTTATTTTTAAGACCGAATACCTTTTCAGATTATACAGAATTCGTTCAAAATTTCTTTTTAAAGCTTTATCATCAAGATAAAATAGTCCTCAAAGAAACTCCATCTTTGTACTGTGAGTCCTGCGAAAAATTTTTGTTTCAGGCATATATTGCTGGGAAATGTCCCCAGTGTGGCTCCAGTTCAGAAGCGAATAGCTGTGAAACTTGTGGTCGTTCTAATAACCCTAATGAGTTGATCGATCCAGTGTGTAATCTCTGTGGTAGTAAGCCAGTCGAGCGTCCACTGGCCAAATTTTATTTTCCGCTTAAGCAATACGAACAAAAGTTGCGGGAATATTACCAAAAAGTAAAAATGGATTCCCGTTTAACCGCAATCGCCGAGCAAAGTTTACAAGATGGTTTGCCGGACAGACCAATTACCCATATATCGGATTGGGGGATTCCCGTACCCGTTGCTGGTTTCGAGAATCAGCGATTAGACCCTTGGATAGAGTTTGCCGCGGGTGGACATATATTTGCCGCCGAAAAAATCAACCAGAATTTAAATTCATCTAAGGGTCAAGCCTGGAAAGATGAGAATACAGACATTGTACAATTTTTCGGTTGTGATAACGGCTATTTTTATATAGTATTTTTCCCCGCACTATTTTGGGCTTATGACTCGAATGTTATCTTGCCCAAAGTATTTGTTAATAACGAATTTTATCTTTTAGAAGGCGAGAAATTCTCGACCAGTCGGGGACACGCGGTTTGGGGAATAGATTTTCTGCAACAATTTTCTGCGGACGCAGCACGGTTTTATTTAGCTTATACTAGACCCGAAACTCAACAGACTAACTTTTCTCAGTCCGAGTTCGAGCAAACAATTCATGATAATTTAGAGGAACAGTGGAACTGCTGGCTTCAAGAGGCAAATTCAAGGCTGATTGATGAGTACGGAGGAATTATTCCCGAACCTGGTGCATGGACGGACAATCATCGCAATTTTTATCGAGAATTAACCAAGATAACCGAAGCAGTAACCTTCGCTTATGAAGCCGAAACTTTTTCTCCTCAAAAAGTGACCCGCACTTTGATTGAATTAGTTCGGATCGCTAGAGGATTCGGGCAAGCGGAAGCTTATTTGAGTGAATTTAGTACGAAAAAAGAGGAGAGACGGACAACGATCGCCCTAGAATCGGCTGCTGTAAAAACTCTGGCTCTACTGGTCGCTCCCATCATGCCCGACTTCGCCTCTCGTCTTTGGCAGTATCTCGGCTACGATACCCCTCTATTCGGAGGGACGTGGGAGGATATTCCTGGCTTCATTCCCAGTGGTCGTCGAGTCGGAGAGCTGCCCCTAATCTCGCTGTCCGCAACTAATGTTGAGCGGACGACTACCCCCTCGCTCTAAATCCTGAAAAATCTATATTTTTATGCAAGCGAGTCAATCTTTCTGGTTAACTGATATACCGGATCAGGATTTTCAGACTACCCCGGAGTTGCCCTCACAGAGCGATGTTGTTGTGATTGGCGGTGGGATAGCTGGCGTTAGCGCCGCTTACTGGCTCAGTAAAGACGGTATTAGAGTAACGTTACTTGAACGACGCGGGATTTGCGGCGGTGCTACCGGACGCAATGGCGGTCATCTCAACCCGAGAACCACCAGTGACTTTAGCCTGGCTGTCAAAAATTATGGTGCTGAAACGGCACTGGCTATTCTAAAATACGCACGCAAAAATACTGAGGCATTAAAAGCCTTCGTGCGCGATTATTCTGTAGAATGCGATCTATCTTTCTCTGGTCTTGTTTGGTTAGCCCTAGATAATCAAGAATTAAACCGAGTGCTGGAAACGGGATCGGCTCTAGCTAAGTACGGCGCGATCGGTGAATATTGGGATGCGTCAAAATGCGCTGAACGAACCCGTAGTCAAAGTTTTTTAGGGGGGATTTTTTACCCCGATGCTGGGCAACTTTGGCCGGCAAAATTAGTGATCCAGATGGCATTGGTTGCCGTTCGCCAAGGTGCGAATCTTCAGACGAGGACAGAAGTTTATCAAGTACAAAATCAGGGAAACAGCTTGATTGTTAGAACTGAGCGCGGCGAGATTCAAGCCCAGCACGTTGTCTATGGGACGAATGGCTGGACTGGACATTTATTACCGTTTCTCAAAGACATTATCATTCCGGTACGCGGACAGGCACTGATCACTGAACCGGCACCTTTTATGTGGGAGTTTAGCGGTTCTACCAACTTCGGCTATGAATATTTTCTACAGCGATCAGATCGACGGATTGTATTAGGGGGAATGCGCTGGCTGACACCAAATCTAGAGGTCGGTATCGATGACGATGGGGTAATCAATGCCGCCGTTAGTCAGGGATTGAGAGCCTTTTTGCCCCGACACTTTCCCGAACTTTCGTCTCTTGGGATAGAGAAACAGTGGACGGGAATTCTCGGTTTTAGCAAAGATAATCTTCCCTTGATCGGACCGGTACCCCATCGCCCGGGCGAGTATATCGCCGCTGGTTTTTCCGGGCGCGGGATGCCGCTCACTTTTTTAGCGGGTAGAGACCTAGCCGACAGGATTGCGGGGCGATCATCTTCAGGGTTTGAGAAGGCTTTCGCTCCCTTACGGTTTTTTTCTTAAGGTTTAATGAGAAACTGTCAATCACAGCCAAGCAATCAAGCCTTTTTCAATTGATTATAGGCGGATGAATCACCCTGGATGGCTTGACTCTTTCTTCCATCTACACTAACGAGTAAATCACCCACAATGGTTACTCGCTGTACAAAACGGGGCTGACTATCGAAATCATCTATTGCATAGTGCTGTGTTGCTCGATTATCCCAGAAGGCAATGTCACCCGTTTGCCAATGCCAACGAACCGTATTTCTAGGCCGAAGAATATAAGCCGATAGCAATTGACAAATCTGACGAGACTCAGCTTTTGGAAATTCCTGAAGTTGAGAAACAAAACTCCCAAGGATCAATGCCCTATCTCCACTCTCTGGATGAACATGAACCACTGGATGCAACGCCTGATAAACGGTTGATGTGTAAAGTTTTTTCGCATCTCTAAGGCTATCAGAACAGTTAAATGTGGCCTCGGCAGAGTCATAGACATTACTGTGAACAGCCCACAGTTGATCAGCAAACTGCTGTAATGCTTTAGGCAGATCTTGATAAGCGGTCGTAGTGTTTGCCCAAATTGTATCGCCACCCACGGGGGGAATTTCAACCGCTCGTAAAATTGTCCCCATTGGTGGACGATCAATAAATGTGATGTCTGTATGCCAGTGATTACCGCGATCGCTCTCGTGGCGACAGTCTAGCTCCAATACTTCTGGATGGTTGTCTAGTGAGCGCATCGTTGGATGGGCAGAAGTGAGTTGACCAAACCGTCGAGCAAAAGCAACTTGTCCGCTGCTATCGAGGTTCTGATCACGAAAGAAGATAACTTTGTACTTTACAAGGGTTTGACGAATGGCCTGTACCACTTGCTGGCTGAGGTCTTGACTCAAATCAACCCCCATAATTTCAGCACCAATACGTCCAGCTAGGGGGCAAATCTTAAAGGGTATTGTCTCTGAGGTAATCTCGAATAGTGTTAAATTCATTGTGGTTTCTGAAAAGGTGGGCAGTGATCTGCGATCGCACTAATGACATTCTAAGGGTTCGATTTCGGTTATCACCCAAGAAGCCATATTTTCTAAGAGATCTTCTACACTTTCCTCCATATTACACTGGACAATAACGTGTCCTAGCTCATATCCGTAGAACTGAACTGAAGGCAAAAACACCTGATCTCCGGGGTGGCGCAACTGAACGAATTCCCGTGTATTGGGGTGCAACCGTACTCGGTCGAGTCCTTGTATATCCAGAATTCGACCAGGGCCAGACGGTAAAAAAGTTCGCATACCCGCACGGTTCGTCGCATCAAATACATAGTTATCTTTGTTGAATGGATTAATTCCTTGAACAACCTTTAACAGCAGTTGATAGGGATTAATCATTGGCTTTGATAGGGGGATTAAATGTGAGTTGATACATTCTCCACCCAAACGTCCACCTATTTCTAAAATTTTTGGACCTTCAGAGGTCATCATGAAATCAATATGAAAACCACACCAATTAATGCCAGTTAACCTGACTGCGGCTCGAGCCATTTGAATGATTTGATTTTGCGTTCCCTGGGGCAGAGATGAAGGGGTGATATTCTGATACTGAATCGGAATACTCAAATCAATCTGTTTATCCGTAATGGCAAAGACAACAATTTGTCCATCGACAACCATTCCTGAGACAGAATGCTCCGAGCCAGTTAGTATTTGTTCTAAAACGAATTCGTGGTGGAAATAAGAATACACATCGTCTCGCTGGGGATTACAATATTCTTTGGCTTTTTGGAATATTGATAACCCTTGATCATACTCGTAAATCTTAAAGATTCCCCTACCTCCAGAAGAACCAGCAGGCTTGAGTAAACAAGGAACTCCAACAATATCTAAAGCTTTTTTAAAGCTTTCTTCATCTCGAACAACAGCATATCGGGGATTGACACCCTCTAACTGATCTAAAACTTTTCTTGTATTTGCCTTACTGCGGACATTATTAGCAGCTTCAGGTGTTGTTGCTGGTAAACCTAGATCTGCTCCTAACTGTGCAATTAGTTCCACTTGATGCTCTGACCAGGCAACAATTCCTTTGATGTTGACACCTGTTTCTTTAATATAGTCGAGGATAATGCGTCGAGCCTCTGCGTGTTTTGTAACGGGTGCTTCTAGGAAATGTTTGAGGTTATATTGCCGATAAGGTTCAGCAGAAGGTGCCGCCAGAATAATATCTAAACCAGCATCTTGAGCCGCCTGGATTTCTGCATCTCGCTCTAGAGGAACACCGCGTGTATTTAAGTAAAGTAAAAAGCTATTGTTTACCATAGTTAAGTCTTCTAGGTATGATTGGGTGACAATATAGCATTTGGCAATAATATGAGATACGAAAGAGAAACCGGGTTTCTAGCCGACTAGCGCACCTGATAGGCATGAAAAACGCTATAAATCTATTATAAATGATGATTGTTGTTTCCAATTACTAGAGATCAGATAAGCCGTTGACTATCTAGGGTTGGCTGAATATCAGTATAAGCTTGGCTAGAAAAGGGTTTTGGGCTTTTTTTAGCCAAAAAAGTGCAAGAAACAAACGTTGAGAAATCGAAATATTTTCAGCATACCCTATCTAAATTACTCGTTAAGCCTGCCCCCACGAAAAACTTTTTGCCGCAAGCCCTAGGTAGCGATCGCCAATAATACAGCCGCACCCGATCAACATTTTCCCCAAGAGATCTAGTAAACTATCTGATGCTGTAAATATTTAGAGACAGACGATGGAACTGGAATATCCCGAGGATTTGAGATACCTAGAAACCCACGAATACGTCAGACTCGAAGGTGAAATCGCTACCTTGGGAATTAGTGCTTTTGCCGTCGATCAATTGGGTGATATCGTGTTTCTAGAATTGCCCGAATTGGGAGAGGCGCTGGAAGTAGGTAGTAGTTTCGGCACGATTGAATCGGTAAAAGCGGTGGAAGATCTTTATCCTCCCGTCTCGGGAACCGTAGTCGATCGCAATCAAGCGATGATTGACTCCCCCGAATTAATTGCCGATGATCCCCACGGGGAGGGTTGGTTATTAAAAGTGCGGGTAGAAAATCCCGATACTGCCTTGGCTGATACCCTCTCCGCTAGTGAATACCGCGCCCAAGTAGCAGGGGAAAGTTAACTAATATTAACAACAGGGAGCCAGACCCTCACACTATCATCGGAAATTTTGGGTCTGAAACCCCGCCATTCTAGGTTGGCTTTACGTTAGAATTAAAAGGCCAGTCTCGAAAACCAAGTGGACGGCGCAGCACCTTGAAAACTCGGCTTAGGGGGTTCCGACCAGAAAAGCTTGGCCGGGTAAAAAG
>SFBL01000026.1 GCA_007095785.1 Microcystis aeruginosa Ma_SC_T_19800800_S464 | reverse complement strand
GAGCCTGTGCCGATTATTTTTAGCAAACTCTCCTAGCTCTCTATAACCTGAGTATCCTAGCATTGTTCCCAGTATTATTACTACTAATACTATCCATAAAGGGTGTCTTTTTCCTTTATTTTTCCGAAAGTCCTTGACTTGTTTCAGTTTTTCTATTAAGCTCAACATATATTTGAAAAGTTGGCGGTCACTTCTCATTTTACCTGACTGTGATCGCTTTTACTTTTGATATTCTGATGGGAGAATGAAACAGCCCTAGGGCAAGGAGGGGTAGGGGGTGAGGGGAGTAGGATGCCTGCCACGAATAAAGAAAAATGGTATGATAAGCTTTATTTGGATTCAATCAAAGAAGGACATACCTAAGAGTTTAGGCTGATTCTCGCCTTGCTCAACCGTCGCCAGGGAAAGATTTTACGATTTGTGCCGCTTTGGGTTGACAATTTTGCGGGGATAGTTCAAGATAACAGAAGTTAACAGTAAATTCGTCTATGGCTGACTTCCAACTGACCACTCCTGTGGCCTTCCTCATTTTCAATCGACCAGACACGACGGCGAGGGTATTTGAAGCCATCCGTCAGGCGAAACCGCCTAAGTTATTGGTAGTTGCTGACGAACTGCGTCCAGATAGCCGGATATAGAGCGGGTAATCCCCAGAAAACTAGCCTCCCAGTCCTTGCCAATCCTTGAAAACAGACAGCCTTTTTTACCGACTATTCCAGACGCTTCCTTCCCTGTTGTTTGACTTGCTTGAAATTTCCATCCCCCAAGTTGAACAGTATCACTTCCGTTCCGTCGAACTCAAACAGACTGCTTTTCGTTTAGATGGTCTATTTTGTCCCCCAGAAAATAATCTTGAGCTTCCCTTATTTTTCGTGGAAGTACAGTTTCAATCAGAAGCAGACTTTTACAGTCGCTTTTTTGGAGAAATTTTCTTATATCTGCGGCAGTATCAACCCTTAAATCCCTGGCAAGCAGTCGTAATTTATCCCAGCCGCCGGGTAGAGACAACTAACACCAGCCATTATGAAGAACTGCTCAACAGCCAGAGAGTCAGGCGGCTCTACTTAGATGAACTTTCCCGAAATCAGCCTGCCAATTTAAGTCTCAGTTTAGTGCAGTTGGTTGTCATTCCAGAAGCAATGGCAATTGAACAGGCACAAAGGTTAGTCCAACAAACCCGACAGGAAATCAGTGAGGACAAATTACTCAAGCAACTGCTGGATTTAATTGAAACTATAATAGTGTATAAGCTACCCCATTTAAGTCGAGAGGAGATTGTCAAGATGTTAGGATTTACCGAGATTGATGTCAGGCAGACTAGATTTTATCAAGATGTCTTTGCTGAAGGCAAACAGGAAGGCAAACAGGAAGGCAGACAGGAAGGCAGACAGGAAGGCAGACAGGAAGGCAGACAGGAAGGCAGACAGGAAGGCAGACAGGAAGGCAGACAGGAAGGCAGACAGGAAGGAGAGGCTATTCTCATTCTCCGCTTTCTCAACCGTCGTCTAGGACAGTTGGATGACTCTGTAATTGAACAGGTTCAGCAGTTGAGCATTCCTCAGTTAGAGGATTTAGCAGAAGCTTTATTGGATTTTGCTAACTTGGCTGATTTGACGAGGTGGCTGCAAGAACATTCAGGTTAAGGGAGAAAAGAGTCGGATGTTAGGATTTACCGAGATTGATGTCAGGCAGACTAGATTTTATCAAGATGTCTTTGCCGAAGGGAGACAGGGCAGATTTTCGGAATTGCGCCGCCCTGGGTTGACAATTTGGTCAGAGTGGGTTATTATGCGACAAGTTAACGGTGAACTCGTTTATGGCTGACTTCCAACTGACCACTCCTGTCGCCTTCCTGATTTTTAATCGACCTGATACGACGGCGAGGGTATTTGAAGCTATCCGTCAGGCTAAACCACCTAAGTTATTAGTTGTTGCTGATGGTCCTCGTGCAGATAGACCTGATGATGTTGAGAAATGTAAGGCGGCTCGTGCTATTATTGATGGAGTTGATTGGGATTGTGAGGTATTAACGAATTATTCAGATGTTAATCTAGGTTGTAAGAATCGCGTATCGGGTGGGCTAGATTGGGTTTTTAATACGGTTGAGGAAGCGATTATTCTTGAGGATGACTGCTTGCCTCATCCTACTTTCTTTCGTTTCTGTGAAGAACTTCTACAAAGATATCAAGGCGATACTCGAATAATGTCTATTTGTGGAGTCAACTTTCAATTTGGGAGAAAAACAAGTAAATACAGTTATTACTATTCAATATATCATGATTGTTGGGGATGGGCAACATGGAAAAGAGCCTGGAAAAATTGCGACGTGAATATGAATTTGTGGGAAATTCTTCGAGACACAAGCTTTCTAAAAGATAAACTGTTAGATTCAGGAGCTGCAAAATATTGGCAAAGGATTTTCCAAGCAGCCTATGAGGATAAAATAAATAGTTGGTTTTATCCTTGGTTATTTTCTTGTTGGGACCAGAGTGGATTTGGTATTTTTCCCCAGGAAAATTTAGTCTCTAACATTGGCTTTGGAGAATCATCAACTCATACTAAAAACTCGAGTGATACATATGCAAATCTCCCATTAGTATCGGTTGATTTTCCTCTCAATCATCCTCCCTTTATCCTTCAAAATAAGCAGGCTGATAAGTTTACTCAAAACACACGTTTTTATCCTCCTTTAATTCAAAGGGTTATAAGAAAAATTAAATCAAGAATGATTTTTTAAAGTGAAGAAAGAAAAATAGAAATTTTGTGAGTAATTGGAAATGGGAATAATGAAAACATTGAGCAAAATTTTAGTTCCAGATTATTTTAGGTTTTTGTCGAATTTTTTTGAAAACAAAATAAAATATAAAAACAAGAACTTTTATCAAGGTCATATGTCAATTGTAAGGGAAACAGAAATAGGAGCAAATGTTAAGATATATCCTTACGCTAAAGTAATTAACTCAAAGATTGACTCATATACCTATATTGGAACTAATACGAAAGTTAATAGAGCGAATTTAGGAAAATTTTGTTCGATTGGTCCTGATTGTAAAATTGGTTTAGGAAAACATCCTTCTAGTGGTAATTATGTTTCAAGTAACCCAATTTTTTATTCAACTCTTAATCAATTAGAAATAACTTTTTCAGATCAAAATTATTTTGATGAGTTGGGTAACATAACCATTGGAAATGATGTTTGGATTGGAACCAATGTAATTATTAGAGATGATGTGAATATAGGCGATGGCGTAATTATAGCTGCGGCATCTGTGGTGACAAAAGACATACCTAGCTATGCTGTATATGCTGGTGTACCGGCAAAATTAATTCGATATAGGTTTAATGAAGAACTTATTGATTTTTTGTTACAAATAAAGTGGTGGAATAAAGATGAATCATGGCTTAGAGAGAATTTTAAATCATTTCATAACATCACTGATTTTATTTGCAAAATCAAAAATTGAAGAGTAAATAAAAATGAAGCGAGTAAATAAAAATTAAGTTATATTATGAAATTAGCATTCAAGAGACTGGCAAGAAGTTTAGGAATTGATCTAAAAAGATACAATGTCCAAACATCTGAAGCGGCGAAAATGCAGCGTTTGTTGGCTTACCACGAGATTGACTTAGTATTCGATGTTGGCGCTAACATTGGGCAGTATGCTAAATTACTGCGAGAATTAGGCTATTCGGGGAGGATTGTTTCCTTTGAACCGCTGTCCAGTGCTTACTCTCAATTAAAAGCTGTCAGTGAAAAAGACCCGCTCTGGGAAATTGCTCCCCAAGCTGCCATCGGCAACCAAGAAGGTGAAATTATCATCAATATTGCTGGTAATAGTCAGAGTAGTTCAGCTTTGCCAATGCTGGATGCTCACTTGGGAGCTGCACCTCAATCAGCTTACTCTGGATCAGAAACAGTAAAATTGAGCAGGCTAGATACCCTTGCCAAGGACTATATCAAAAGCGAAACTAAATCCATTTTTCTCAAAATAGACGTGCAAGGATTGGAAAAGCAAGTGATAGAAGGGGCAACTGCAATTTTGCCATCAATCAAAGGCATTAAGCTTGAATTATCTTTAGTTCCTCTCTACGAAGGTCAAGTCTTGTTTAAGGAAATGATTGATATCATAGAAAAACTAGGTTACGAACTGTACGGCATTGAACCAGGGTTTACTGCCGAAAAAACTGGGAGGATGTTGCAAATGGATGGCATTTTCTTTAAACCAGATTAAAAATTTAATCTGTTAAAACATGAGCAAAGTTATTTATTGATATCCTTTCTCAAATATTGCTACACTATGTACACAGTACATTGAGAAAATTGGGGTGCGAAAATTTCGGAGCGAACTCCCTAAATAGATATACGGTGAGACTCCCGTTGAGGTACTACGTCACGGTCATACTGTTGGGTTCTATTTCCCTGTTAAACAGCAGGGGGAAATATGGCAGCATAAATTAGAGTTAGTGGTCTTCGGAGCCTCTGAACCGGTTAATCCGCCTGATTTTGGCTTGAAAACCCATTATTTAGGCAGATTAAATGATGACATTTCCCTAGCTTTAGTCTATGCCGCCGCCGATATTTTTGTTGCTCCCTCAATTGAGGATAATCTTCCCAATACAGTCATGGAAGCTCTCGCTTGTGCCACTCCCTCTGTGGCCTTTAAAATTGGTGGAATGCCTGATAAGTACCTAAGCAAAATTAATTACACATATCTAACCACCTCTTGCCTCCTGCCTCTTGCCTTTTGCCTATCTTCACTAGGAAATTAATTTTGCACGACTACTTATGATCGAACATCAACAAAATGGTTATCTGGCCAAACCCTTCGAGGTGGAAGACTTGGCACAGGGAATTAATTGGGTATTAGAAGATACAGAAAGGTATAACCAATTGTGCATTCGGGCAAGGCAAAAAGTGGAGCAAGAATTTACTTTAGAGTTACAGGCACAAAAATATTTAGAGTTATACAGTGATATCTTGAGCAAGAGCAATAGACATCCCCAAAAATCTATACCCCAGTCATAGCAATGATATTTCTACTTGATACTGGGATCACTTATCCTTTTAGCTAAACAGGAATATTGCTCCTATGAAATTAGTCTCCATCCCAACAAAACATTACATCGAGCAACGAGACGAAGAATATTGGATCGAAGGAACTCGTATCTCCCTTGATTCAGTTGTCTATTCTTTCTTGAACGGAGAATCGCCCGAAAGCATTGCCCAAAATTTCCCACTCCTTTCCCTCGAACAGGTTTATGGCGCGATCGCCTTCTATCTGGCCAATCGAGAGCTTGTGGATGCCTATCTGAAAAAGGGTGAAGCCGAGTTTCAGCGACTACAACAGTCTTGTAGAGAAAAGAGTCCTTTGCTGTACCAAAAATTGAAGGCAGCTCAAGCCGATAAGTAAAAAGCAGTATGACAGAAATTCGCTTTCAAGCTGATGCCGATCTCAGACAGGCAATTGTGACTGGCGCAATCCGCAGACAACCAAATCTGGATTTTCAGTCAGCCAATGAAGCAGGGCTTGAAGGAATAAAAGATCTAGCAGTTTTAACCATTGCAGCACGGGATGGTCGGGTGCTGGTCACGCACGATCGCAAAACCATGCCGACTGAGTTTGGTCAATTCATCATGTCGCAAACGAGTTCTGGTGTCCTAATTCTTTCTCAGAATCTTGCAATCAGCGAAGCGATCGATGCAATTATCTTAGTGTGGGAAGCATCTACGGCTGAGGAATGGATCAATCAGATTATGACTTTTCCATTTTAAGTGGCTACACTATCTGGCCAGACCCTTTGAGGTGGGAGACTTGGCACGGGGAATTAATTGGGTATTAGAAGATACAGAAAGGTATAACCAATTGTGCATTCGGGCAAGGCAAAAAGTGGAGCAGCATTTTACTTTAGAGTTACAGGCACAAAAATATTTAGAGTTATACAGTGATATATTGAGCAAGATCAGTAATACATTTAGGCTATAATGACCATAATATTTTGCCCCCATCTCAATTGTAGCCAGTAGATTATTTTCCCTAGTGCTAGAGGAAAAAGCCCCATAAGTCTAATCACCAGTGTAGCTCCGATGACTTCCACTATTGCCCCTTCTCGACCTTCACTGCCCACCCAAGATGAATTGCCCTGCGATGACGGCGTTCCCATGGAAACCCAACGACATAAACTCCAGATGGATATACTCATAGATGCCTTGTTACCCTGGTTAGCAGCTAGGGAAGATGGCTATGTGGGGGGCAATATGTTCGTTTATTTTAGTGCCGCACAGTTAAAAAGCGAGGAATTTCGCGGACCCGATTTTTTTGCTGTCCTGGGGGTTCCCAAAGCGGAAAGAAAAAGTTGGGTGGTTTGGGAAGAAGGGAAAGCTCCCGACGTGGTTATCGAACTCCTTTCCGAAAGTACCGCTCCACAGGATAAAACTGAAAAGAAAGCCATCTATCAGGACCGTTTGCGAGTGCCAGAATATTTCTGGTACGATCCCTTTAATCCTGAAGACTGGGCAGGTTTTATCCTCAGAGAAGGCAACTACGAGCCATTATCTCTAGAGACGGGAGAAAGATTTTTCAGTCAAAGACTAGGGTTGTCCTTGGTCCGCTGGCAAGGGGAGTATAAGGGAGTCGAGGCAGTTTGGTTGCGTTGGGCGACTTTTGCCGGCGATTTACTGCCCACGGAGTCAGAGCTAACTGAACAGGAAAGAATGCGGGCCCAACAGGAGAGAATGCGGGCCCAACAGGAAAGAATGCGGGCTGAACAGGAAAAAATGCGGGCTGAGGATTTAGAAGCATTGCTTCAACGCTATCGAGAGCGTTTTGGAGATTTGCCGGAATAATGACTCTCCAGGAAGCTAAATAGAAGATATGATACTAAATCCGTTGAGTATAGGCTACTTATGAGCAGAGGCACTCATGCAAGAGGCAAGAGGCAAAACGGAGAATAAATAATCAGTTTTTAATAACCGGATTTAGGATGAGAACATTTTTTCCCATTATATCGGGAGAGCCGTTGGCTTTCTAGTCTGTGTGGGAGTAAGAAGAATAGGGATAATTTTCCAGAAATATAGTCTTCAAAGCCTTGCCTAGCAAGACTCCTACGAATGATAAGCACTGATTATCACACAAAGTCGAGAAGAGCCAATTTTCTTGACAATAAGTTCATGATCAGGTACACTTCCTCTAGGTCTTGAAGTTAATTTTTTTAGCTAATCACATTAGCTGATATAACCCCCAGGCTAGTTTAATAGTATTTTGGCAAGTATGAGAGAGATGCAATGATCTTTCTAGTTCTATAGGGCTAATTACAAACTGATCTAGTTGGTAATTACGATTAAAACGCTTGTAGTTTACCAATATCAATATAAGATATGACAATAAGGCCACCATTGCAAGAGAAAAAATTTATCGAGCTAGATGCTAACTTCTCTACAACTCGCCGAGTAACGATGGAGAGACCTGCTATTATTAACGATCCTTCTGCAAAAGTGCAATCTCATTTATTTTTGCCACCAAATTCAGAACGCAGGGGAGAAGGAGGATTAAGAACAAAGGGATATTTCAAGCATTCCTACCCAGAGACAAGTGAGTTATCGGAAAAATTTGCGGTTCCTCTGGTTACTATTATAATGGTAGTTTTTAATGGAGAAAAGCACTTAGAACAGGCCATTCAGAGTGTCATTAGCCAGTCTTACAATAATGTTGAGTATATTATTATAGACGGAGGTTCTACTGACAGCACAATTGATATTATTCGTAAGTATGATGATCAGATAGATTATTGGTTGAGCGAACCTGACGAAGGTATATATGATGCAATGAATAAAGGCTGGAAATTGAGTCAAGGAGATTACATTTACTACTTGGGGAGTGATGATATATTGTTAAATATACCTAGCCAATCTATTCAAAAAGCAAGTTTAAACAATACGGACATAATTCACGGCAATGTAATTATGGATAACGGTCGGCTACGGATCAGTAGATATAATCCATTAATTGTGTTAAAAAATACTTTATGTCCGCAAGGACTATTCATTAAGAAAAACTTACTGTCTCAACTTCCGTTCAATACCAAATATAAAGTATATGCTGACTTCGACCTTAATCAAAAGATTTATAAGATGAGTGCATCGTCAATCAAAGACAAATCTACAATTGCTTTTTTTAGACTTGGTGGTGCCAGCAGTTCCTATCAAGATAACTCAAAATTAGCGAATTGTAAGCAGGAGTACGCTAGAGTTATTTATGATAATTTTGGTTTGTCTGGGCTGATTTTGTCTTGGATTTGGGGGGCTATACGAGGTTTAGTTGTTAGAAATAATCTCCATTTACATACCGATTACAAAACTTTGAAAATAATTTTAAAAGACTGCCAATTATCCTTTTTATTCCAGTGATATTTGCATGAAAGCATTTAAAAAATTAACAAGTTAAAGGGGTTAGAAACTGTCGATGAAAAATGTAGCAAATCGTACTAATTATCAACATTTATTAACTATAATCAATACTGAATCTTACAGACATTCAACTCATCAAGAAGTCAAAATTCTAGATGTTGGTTGTGGTAACGGACAATTGATTGCATACTTGATAAAAAATCTTCCTTGTGTACAGCCAAATATTAATTGGAAAGTCTATGGTTTAGACGTGGTTAATCATGGTGTTCAAAAAAAGGGGTTTATGGATGAAACAATTGAAAATCTATCAAAGAATTTTTCTGAGATAGATTGGTATGAAAGACTAACTTTAATTTATGATGATGAAAAGTGGCAATATCCAGATAATTTTTTTGATGTAATTATTTCTAACCAAGTGGTGGAACACGTCAAAAATCATGTACTTTTTTTTCTTGAGATATCTAGAACATTAACAATGAATGGATATTCTGTACATCTATTTCCCTTGTCTGATGTTCTCTGGGAATGGCATATTCACTTACCTTTAGTCCATAAGGTAAAAAATTTTGATTTTTTGTTTGATAACATTAAGTTTTTAAGCACTTTAGGTTTAGGTACTTTTCATAGTCAGACTAAAGAATCGGGTATATCTTTGGACGATTGGACTGAAAAACATACGGATTATTTACATTATTTTACTAACTATATTAGCTACCAAGATATTTTAAATATGGGCAAAATATCCAACTTAAGAACATCTTTTAGATATACGAGGGAACTTTATCAACTATACCTAGACAAAAAAATGAAACGAGTACCAAAATCAATCTATACCAACCATTATAGCTCATTTATCCTGGAGTTTTTATCTATATTTTTTCTTAAGTATATTGCCAGTGTAACTTTGTTTCTTGAGAAAAAGCAGACTTTTAGTTAATCGAGCGGAGTAAGAAAATGCAACAATTTATCCAGACGTTGAGTCAATGCCCTAAGTGCCAAAGTAGTCAATTAATTTTTGATGATCATCAGATTATTTGCAAAAACTGTAATTCTGAATTTGCTATTGTCAATAATAAACCAGTATTCATTCGAGAAGATAATAAAGTTTTTTCTCCCTCTTTTTATACTAATACGGTGACTGATCATGGTTCAAAAGAAAAAAATATATTCTCAAAAATTGTCCCTAGTCCATCGATTAACTTAATCTATATTGAGAGGATTCAAAATTTCGCTCAGACTTTAGAAAAGTTTACCCTAGCCTATGTCTTGGTTGTGGGTGCAGGAAAGCAGAAAATAGATTTGGATAGATTAATGTCAAAACATAGCCATATCAAATTGATATATTCTGATGTTGATGTTAATGCAGATGTTGATTTATTCTGTGATGCTCACTATCTTCCTTTTCAAGACCAAGTTTTTCATGGTATTATTACTACGGCAGTTTTAGAGCACGTTCTCTACCCCGAAAAAGTCGTTAGTGAAATGCACAGAGTTCTCAAAGATCGCGGGGTAATTTATTCAGAAATTCCCTTTATGCAGCAGGTTCATGAAGGGGCCTATGATTTTACCAGATATACCCTTTCTGGTCATCGGCACTTGTTTAACTATTTTTCAGAAATTTCCAGTGGTTTAGTGGCAGGACCAGGAACAGTTTTAGTCTGGTCTATCGAACATTTCGCTTTATGTTTTGCAGGCAATAACACCTCAAGATTATTAACTAGAGCGATGGTGAGATTAATGTTTTCTTGGCTTAAATATTTTGACTATCTATTCAAAAATAATCCTCAGGCTCTCGATGGAGCTTCTTGTACATATTTCTTCGGAAAAAAATCTCCTGAGAAAGTAGTTTCTGATCAAATGATTATTGAGAGATATAAAGGAGCTAATAATCTTCGCCATACCTAGAGAATATCGTCAATTCTCCAGTTTATACAAGAAAATAATCTAATTAAATCCTCAACAGTGATGAAAATTTTGTTATTCAGTCGCTACGATACTTTAGGTGCTAGTAGCCGCTATCGTACTTACCAATATTTGCCTTATTTGAAAAAAGAGGGAATAGAGGTTGAGACCGCTCCCTTATTAGATAATGATTATCTTAGATCTCGCTACTTAGGGAAAAAATACCCTTTATCGAGATTATTATCTGCTTATCAACAGAGAATTTCGCTGCTGTTGAAATCTCAAAAATACGATTTAATCTGGTTGGAAAAGGAAGCATTACCTTGGCTACCGGATTGGCTAGAATTACTGTTGCTCAGGGGAAGAACACCTTATGTAGTTGACTATGATGACGCGGTATTCCACCGTTACGATCAACATTCTGCTCCTATAGTTAGATGGCTATTGGGACAGAAAATTGATCGAGTAATGCAGAATGCTCCCTTAGTGATTGCGGGAAATGATTACTTAGCTAACAGAGCAACACAAGCAGGAGCTAAATGGGTGGAAATTAATTGATGAGTTCGCTCTAGATCAAAAACAATTGACAAAAATCGCCAAATGCCTTTCTAGATAAGGTTTCCATCCCTTATAACCCCCGTCCATTGCATAACAAAAACCGAAGACCCGGAAATATTACCTACCGTCGTCGATCTTGATCGCTATCCTTTATCAAAAGTTCCTCAAAATGAAGTCTTTACCATCGGCTGGATAGGAAGTCCATTGAAGTTTGTCGATTATATACAAGAACTTTATCCTGTTTTAAAAGAAATTTGTCGAGATGGTGGCGCAAAAGTTGTTGCTATTGGCGCCAAAGAGACAAATCTAGAGGATATACCTTTAGAAATTAAGCCTTGGTCTCAGGCAACCGAGGTGAAAGAGATACAACAATTTGATGTGGGGATTATGCCCCTGACCGATACACCATTTGAGCGGGGAAAATGCGGATTTAAACTAATCCAATATATGGCATCTACTCGCCCAGTTATTGGTTCACCAGTGGGGGTAAATGCGGAGATTATTAAGGAGGGGATCAACGGCTTTCAAGCTAGTAGTCAAGCTGAATGGATGCAAGCTTTTCAAAACCTGAAAAATGATCGAGATTTAAGAGAAAGTATGGGATGGGCTGGCAGAAAACTTGTCGAAGATAAGTATAATATTCAAATAACCGCCCCTAAAATGTTGCAGCTATTGCAAAAAGCTAATCAAGTTTTAAAAACCTAAAACTATTTTCCTAAAATTATCCATAAATCAAGAATCGAAACCGTACATGACATGAAAATACTTTTTGTTATTACTAGAGCAGATACCGTTGCAGGCGCACAGGTTCATGTACGAGATTTAGCGAGATTTTTGCAAGATTCTCACCATCAAGTCTTAGTTGTTACTGGAACAAAAGGCATTTATAATGACGATCTGACTAGCCGCAACATAACCAATGTATCTTGTCAACACTTTGGTAAAAAAATTAACTTAATTAAAGACTGGCAAACCTTTAATTTTATCAAACAAGTTATTGCAGAATTCCAACCAGATATTATTAGCACTCACTCTAGTAAATCGGGAATTTTAGGACGATTAGCGGCCAGAAAAAGCAAGACTCCTTGCATTTTTACCGTCCATGGTTGGGCTTTTACAGGAGGTGTACCAGAGCCGAGTCGCACTATCTATCAGTGGTTAGAAAAAATCACAGAACCTTTAGCAAATAAAATTATCTGTGTTTCGGAACAAGCTCGATTAATTGGACTAAAAACTGGTATGCAACCGCAGCGATTATTAACCATTCATAATGGGATACCAGATCTACCTGCAGAATTGAGAGCTAATCCTAGTAATGGTAACCCCGTTCGTATTGTTATGGTGGCAAGATTTGATCAGCAAAAAGACCATGTAACCTTACTGAAAGCCTTTCAAAATATTCCTGAAGCCCATTTAGATTTGGTCGGAGACGGTTCGGATTTAGAAAAAATTAAAACCTTAGCCAAGGATCTAAAAATTATCGACAGAGTTAACTTTTTAGGTTTTCGTAATAATGTGGCTGAAGTCTTAGCTCAAGCCCAAGTATTTACTTTAATATCTAATTGGGAAGGGTTTCCTCGCACCACAATCGAAGCCATGAGAGCGGGATTACCAGTAATTGTATCAGATGTGGGTGGAGCGTCGGAAGCAATTGTGGAAGGAATTACCGGGTACACCGTAGCGGGGGGAGACGTTAAAACTTTACACCAGAGACTATTACAATTAGTGATTGATCAACAGTTAAGAGCTAAAATGGGAGCGGCAGGACGCAAACGCTACGAAGCGGAATATACTTTTGAGAAGATGTTAAAAAAAACCTTTCAGGTTTATGAGCAAGTTTTAGCCAAAAGGAGAAAAAATGGTGATTGAGAATAAAATATTAATCACAGGTGCTACGGGGTTGCCAGGTGGTTTTTTTATGCAATATTTGGCATCTACTAAGCCTGAAGTAGAAATACATTGTTTAATTAGACCAACTAGCGATCGCAGTATATTAGATAGTCTAGGACTGAATTTAACCTACGATTTTGGCGATAGCTCTATCTCAGAAACCTGGGAAGGAATTTTTAGGAAAAATAGTTTTGAAACCATCCTCCATCTCGTCCAACTTCGACAAGTACCAACTATACTTAATAGTCTAAAAAAATTCCAACAAACTCCCCGATTAATTATTATTGGAACCACGGGAGTATATTCAAAATATAATGAATATTCTGCCGAGTATAAACAAGCAGAAAACTATTTACAAGACTATCCTGCTTCTTATTGTCTGCTGAGACCGACAATGATTTATGGCACTCCCAAGGATAAAAACCTACACAAATTGATTAAATTCTGTCACCACTACGGATTCTTTCCAGTTTTTGGCTCCGGTGATAACCTGTTACAACCAGTTCACGCTGATGACATTGCCCAGATGTTGTTAAAAGTCTGGGAATGTCCTGATATACAAGGTGCTTACGATCTTTCTGGGGGTAGTATCGTTTCCTGCTGTCAGTTAATTTTATTGATAGAACAATTATTAGGCCAATCGGTGCGCCCTCTCTCTTTTCCCTTGAACTTTGGCATTTGGTCAGCTACCCTACTAGAAAAAACATTAGGTAAAAAATCACCAGTGCGACGAGAACAAATCTTGCGATTACAAGAAGACAAAGCTTATGCCCACGAAGAAGCTAAAAGGGATTTAGGGTTTACTCCTCGCACTCTAGAAGCGGGACTACAACAAGAGATAGAATTAATGCGCTACCAAGGCATAATTTAACTAATTAAATCAATTTTTGTCTTGACTATAGCCATATTCAAAAAAAACTGAATTGGCAACCTCCTTTGACTTGAGAGCAAGGATTAGCCCGAACCATTCAGCCAGAAAATGAGTAATAAGCTCGGGTAGGGATGATAATGCCAAATCCATTGTTGATAGTATTTTTATGATCAATTCATACCAAATCCGTTTTTGATAGTATGATTAACTCCCAATCCAACTTGAAAATCCCAGTTATGGATTGTTTCCCCTGGCTCCGCAGCTCCAGCGCTCCTCTGCGACTGGCTTACTAGGGCGGAATCTATTATAGATTCCCTGTCAGGTTTTTGTCCATTCTCAATTAACGGTTATTATTGCAATGACTAATTACCTTTACAAGAAGTTGATCATCGGGTAAGATGGGGAGCATCTCACTTACGCGATTGGAACGAAATAGAGGCTTTTAAAGACCGCGTACATGGAGAATTAAAACAAGAATTACCCTCGAAAAGCCTATTTTTCTACTAAGTATTTATGCTTATTGCAAAGGTGAGATGCTCCCGGTAAGATGTACCCAATATACCTATTGAATCGGGTCTTGAACTGGTCGGTTAATTAAATTGCCCATTATGGGTGACACGCTGCCGCAGCAGTATTTTGTCAAGATTTAATAGGAGGCAACCAGATTGAAGTATTTTGAGCAAGGATGCCAGTTCCCAGTTGGCTTTGACGACAAAACATGACGGTAAATATTAGTAGTGTAAAGAGGGTTGACAATGTTGAAAAAATTACTTAACCGTATGCAAACCGAACAGGGGAGAAAAAATATTAAATTTGCCCTAGCCAGAAAAATATTCAATCCCCTCTTAAGAAGTATGGGCTACACCCTAATTACTGACCATTTTTATCAGCCGATACCCAACCGTCAGGAAATTATGACATACGCGGGTAAAGAAAGGCCTCTTAGCTCAATTGAATGGCATCTAGACAAGCAAACTGAACTGGTTAGGTATTTACTAGAAAAATATGCTTTAGAATTTAACAATAAAGAAATTTTTTCAGCATTTGGTTATTCCGAAGATAGTTCTGGTCTCATTAGTGGTGATGCGGAAGTCCTCTATGCTATGGTCAGAGAAAAGAAACCGTCTCAGGTAATTGAAATTGGCTCAGGTGGTAGCACTAAGATTATCGCCGCAGCTTTAAGAATGAATTTTATAGAAAATTCCCAAAAATCACAACTGATCTCGATCGAGCCTTATCCTCAAGATTTTTTAAAGGACTTTGCTAATGTTAGTAAAGATTTTCTAGAATTTAGTTTGCTTACCCAGAAAGTAGAAGCCGTAGATTTGTCTGTTTTTGAATCCCTGCAAACCAATGATATCCTATTTGTGGATTCTAGTCATGTGTTTAAGTCTGGCAGTGATGTGGAGTTTGAATTTCTTCAAGTTTATCCCCGTTTACAAACAGGAGTCTTAGTTCATATTCACGATATATTTTTTCCCTATGATTATCCCATCGAATGGAATCTCAAAGAATCGCGATACTGGAACGAGCAATACTTTTTAGAAACTTTTCTACAATTTAACAAAAAGTTTGAAGTTTTGGCATCCTTATCTATGGTATCTTATTATAAAAATTCTGTGTTTATGGACAATATTAATGCTTATAATGAAGATCGATTACCTGGTTCTTTCTGGATGATTGCTTGAAGATTACTTACTATTAAAAAATTATGACAACAATTAATCTTAATAATGAATTTTCCACAACTCGTCTGATGACTATGGAGATGCCAGTTATTGTTAACACTCCTTCCTCAAAAGTGCAATCTCATTTATTTTTGCCACCAAATCCAGAACGCAGGGGAGAAGGAGGATTAAGAACAAAGGGATATTTCAAGCAGTCCTACAGGGAGACAAGTGAGGTATCGGAAAAATTTGCAGTTCCTTTGGTTACTATTATAACGGTAGTTTTTAATGGAGAAAAGCACTTAGAGCAGACAATTCAAAGTGTCATTAGCCAGACTTACAATAGTGTTGAGTATATTGTTATAGATGGTGGTTCTACAGATGGTACTGTTGAAATTATCCATAAATACGAAGATGCTATTGATTATTGGCTGAGTGAACCAGATCAAGGTTTATACTGTGCTATGAATAAGGCTATAAGTCTAGCTATGGGTGAAATTATTGGCAATCTTAACTGTGGAGATTGGTACGAACTAGATGCAATTCAAAATAGTGTTTTAGCTCTTAATGATTCTCAAGCTGATTATGCTTATGGCAGTGTTTATTTAGTTAATCAAAAAGGAGAGAGAATAGGTAAGTTTTCAGCAATGACAGGGGAAAAGTTAAATCAAAGTATTTATTATGTTCAACCTTATCCCCATATTTCAGCTTTTGTCAAGAAGCTCGTTTACTTACAGGAAGGGTCTTTTAATACCAAGTATAAAGTAGCGGCAGATCACGAATTTAGCCTCAGAATTCATACAAAAAATTATCAAGGAGTAGAGATAAAAAAAGTGTTAGGAAATATTAGACCAGGCGGATTAAGTGGTAAAATAATTGCTAAGGAAGAGAGCCGAGATATAGCCATTGAATACGGAGTTAACAAAACTTATGCCTATTTACTATTTATCTATTATACGATTAATAGCTATTTGGTAAAAGTTTTGCCTCATTTTCTAGTTAAGTTAGTTAAAAATCTAAAGAACAGTCGATTTGGATACGAATAATCAGAATATTTATGAAAATACTACAAATTTCTCCGAAGCCATTTCACCCTGATCGAGGCGGTTTGTATGTTGTTCAAAAAAGCTTTAGCAATCTGATAGCAGCTAAAACCCTTGATACAATACCGATGAATTCCTCGGTCAGTGCAGAATCGGAAGCGGACTATCATCTGCAACAATTGAATGTTTTCAATTTTGGAGCTAACTATGGAATACCTATCGTTACCTATAAATTATTATCTCAATTGTGGGCATTGGAGCTTAACTTAATTACTATACACTGTCTTTTTCAGTTCCATGCTGTTATCGGTTATGTGTTGTCAAAAATCAAAAAAGTCCCTTACATAGTATTTCTACATGGTACTCTAGACCCCTATGTATTTTCCTATCGCGCTATACCTAAATATTTGTGGATGTATGGAATGGGCCAGCGAATATTACAACAAGCTAGTGCTGTTATTTGCACTAGCAACCGGGAAGCAGAAAAAGCAAGCGCTTATCTACGGAATTCTAATGTAGAAATCTGTCCTCTGGGAATTGAAGTTCCAGACTTGTCAGGAATTGTACAGTATAAAAATCAGGTACGAGAAAAACTAGGAATTGATAATAGTAAAAAAATACTGCTGTTTTTAGGCAGAATTGACCCAATGAAACGCCCTATTGAAACTGCTTTAGCTTTTAAAGAAAATAATCCACAAGACTGGGTTTATCTAATGGTTGGTAGCTTGTCTAAATCCGAAAAATATTGTTTAGAATTGGTTGTTGATAATCAGCAAGTTTACTATCATCACTCAGTTTATGGTTTAGATAAATGGATATTTATGGCTGCCGCTGACGCTTTTATTCATTTAAGCTATCGGGAAAATTTTTGCTATTCTGTAGCAGAAGCGGCGGCCCTTGGTTTGCCCCTTATAATCTCTGATGGTATAGATATCCACCCTATTTTAGAGGAAGCGGGAGGTGCTGATGTAATTATTATTGATTCTGAGGAGGATATACATAAGGGTCTGGCGAAATTTTTGGATAAATCAGAAATGGAACAAAAAGCCATGGGAGAAAGGGCAAAAAAGGTTTTCCAAGAAAACTTTTGTCAATCTGTTTTCCAAGATAGATTAGTAAAATTGATTAAAAAATATGCTAGAGAAAATCACTTCTAGTGACACTGTTGTTTCGTACTATCCCATACCAATTATTTCTCAGGAGGCTTAAATGGTTTACGATCACTCAATTCATTATACCCGTCATACCTTACGGCAATACCTGCCGATGAGTGGAAAAGCGATGCTCAACCGAATTCTCGATATTTTGAGAATGGAAGTAAATTTTTCAGGAAAGAGCTTTGCTGATGTGGGTTGTAGTACCGCTTATATTACTGCGGTAATCGTTGATGAATTCAAACCAGATATTGCTGTAGGGATGGATATTCATCAACCAAATCTTGAACTGGCAAAACAACGTTATCCGCACATTCAGTTCCAAACGATTAACCTCAATGAAGACAGCAAACCTGAAACTCAATACGATGTATTAATATGTACGGAAACCCTAGAACACGTTGGTGAACTTACCACTGCTATCGACAATCTGATTAAATTGAAAAAAAGTCAAGGTTTTCTTTTAATTCTCGTCCCAGATGAAATTGGTTGGCTAGGATTTCTGCGAGTATTGTGGAGAGTAATTCGTTATGGGTATAATGGACTTAATTGCATCTCACCTTTGTAACCCCTAAATCAGGTGTTTATGTCAAGCTATTTTGAAAGCCTTGCTAGAAACCAGTTTTATGGATAAGTATAATTACTCACTTGCATAAATGAGATGCTCCCTTCCTTTTTCTTAAGTATATGTGGAGTCTATTAACAGGAGAACGAGTTTCTAAGTATAGAAATGAAAGAAGCCATTGGTGTACTCATTTTGGTTTTGACTATCGGGATATTGACGATTATCTTCAGGTTAAAAATGTTGATTTTTATGCCTATAATAAATTTGGCAATAGATACTATATAGTTAGGAAAACTTAAATAGTTAATAGTAAATTGTGATTGCAAGTAAAAAATTAAAATCTAAAGTCTATGTCACAAAATACCGAATATTTTTTATGTACCTACCCCACTGTAACTGTAGCTATTCCCACCTACAATGAAGCCGATCATATTGAGTCGGTTATTCGTGGGTTTCTTCAAACCAGTTATCCTAAATTATTAGAGATTTTAGTAGCTGATGGAGGTAGTCAGGATGAAACTCAAGCATTAGTTAAAAAATTGTCTTTGGCAGACTCAAGAGTCAAACTTATTATTAATCCCCTCAAAATTCAATCTGCTGCCCTTAATCAGATGCTTTCTGAAGCCAAAGGAGATGTTTTTTTGCGTGCTGATGCCCATTGCGATTACGCACCAGACTATATTGAAAAATGTGTAGAGGCTTTACTAGAATCAAAGGCTCTGAATGTGGGAGGATCTCAACGTTTTGTTGCTACCAATGATTTCCAAGCTGGTTTGGCCATAGCATCAAGAAGCTTTTTAGGTAATGGAGGGGCAAAGTATCGAGATCCCAACTATGATGGCTATGCTGATACAGTTTTTATAGGGTGTTTTTGGAGAAAAGCTTTATTAGAAATAGCTCTTGAACCAGTTCAATTAGATAATCCCGAAGAAATTTATGAGGTTGATTCGAGAAAAATATTAACAGTTTTTGATCCATTTCAAGTAACTAATCAAGATGCGGAACTTAATTTAAGATTAAAAGAAAAACAAAATAATGCGATTTATGTAAGTTCTAAAATCAAAGTATATTACTATCCTAGAAGCTCTTGGGAAACTTTATTTATTCAGTATTTTAAATACGGTAGAGGTAGATACTTGACCTTTCTCAAACATCCACAAAGCACTCCCACAAGAAGTAAGTTACCATTAATAATTTTTATTACTATAATTTTATTTTTCCTGTTAGATATATTATGGTTAAACAATCGACTGCACTTCCAGTTATTTTTAGTAGTAGCTATTGTTTTTATTTTAGCGGAGTCGATCAGAATAAATTATAAGTATAGAGATGATTTTGATTTAGAAATTTGGCGGGGTAAAAAGGAAAAAATACCTAATTTATTCTCTAGAGTTTTTTGGTGTACTATAGCATTTTTGATTATGCCTACCGCTTATTTTAGCGGAAATATATATCAAATATATAGACACAAAGTTTTAAAAATAGAAAAAAAGTTCTAAAAAAATATTAATTTACTTTATGAAAAACATTTTAGTCACGGGTGCAAGAGGCTTTATCGGCAGCTATCTTCTGCCAATTTTATCTCAGCATAAATTCCAGATTACTGCGGCAGTACGAAATAATTTGTCTCAGTCCTTATCTATCCCAATTAAAACTATCAAAGTTGGCAATATCGATGAAAAAACGAATTGGCAAGAGGCACTACAGGGAATTGATATAGTCATCCATCTAGCAGCCCGCGCTCATATTATCAACGAAACTGTTCCCAATCCAGAAGCGGAATTTATTAAGATTAATACTCAAGGTACAGCTAACTTAGTTAAACAATCAATTCAAGCAGGAGTTAAACACTTTATTTTTATCAGTTCTATCGGTGCGATGACAACTCAAAGCGATAGGATACTCACAGAAAACTCTCCCTGTCATCCTGATAGTCCCTATGGTCGTAGTAAATTGCAAGCAGAACAAGCTTTAATTAACCTTGCCAAAGATAGTAACATGACTTGGACGATCCTTCGTCCTACTCTAGTTTACGGGCCAGGTAATCGTGCTAATATGGAGCGCTTGATGAAACTAATTAAACGGGGATTACCTTTACCTTTTGGTGCGGTAAAAAATCGCCGCAGTTTTGTCTTTGTGGGTAACTTAGTTGATGCCATTATTACCTGTTTAGATCATCCTAATGCCGCTAATCAAATTTTTTTAATTAGCGATAACCAAGCTGTTTCTACTCCTCAATTAATTCGACTCATTGCTCAACAAATTCAACAACCCTGTCAATTGCTGCCCGTCCCCACTACCCTGCTTAGATTCTTAGGTTATCTGGGTGATAGCGTAGAATCTATAACAGGGAAAAACCTCCCTTTTAATACCTATAATATCGATCGCTTGCTTGGTTCTCTTACCGTTGACTCTAGCTATATTCAAAAAACCCTGGATTGGCAACCTCCCTTTACTTTAGAGCAAGGATTAGCCCAAACAATTCAGCCAGAAAATTAGTGATCAGCTGGTCAAAAAGACTTCATAATTCAAGTTCCGCTTTGACAAAATCGGCAGTTTTGTGGAGAGAAAACCCTACTTTAGCGGCTATCATCTGCATAGCGCGATTATCCCTTAAAATTTCCCCTTCTATTCCCTCTAATCCTTCCTTTTTGCCAATAGTGACTAAACGCTGTAGTAACTATGTACCAGTTGCTTGACCTTGATAGTCATCCCTAACTAATAAGTCAAATTCCGCCACATTAACGCCGTGTAGTTTATTTAAGCGTCCTATAGCGATAATTTCTCGATCTTCCGTCTGATCGTTATTAATCTCTACCACTAAGCTTATCACTCGATCGTAGTCGATAAAACAAATGCGCGTAAGACG